>JBFKMY010000099.1:0-7816 GCA_041629615.1 Thermodesulfovibrionia bacterium
CTGAAACGGGTGGGCACGGATTGAGGATTAAAAAGAGCTCCGAACTGATAAGATTTTTTAAAAAATCTGATGATATTCTTATCAGGGATGAACTGCCCGGTTATGAAAGGGAACTTGGACAGGAGATAATAGAGCGCATTAAAAGTGAGCTTGAACCTTTTCATGGTTCAGCAACGGTTCCCGTATTCGTTGATAAAAAAGTGATACTCTTATTAATCCTTGGTGAAAAAATATCGGGTGACATGTTTACCAATGAAGACATCAGTCTGCTCAATATAATCTCGAACCAGATGGCCGTTGCCATAAAAAACGCAGAGCTGTATAAAGACAAAGTCCATTCTGAAAGGCTCGCATCAATGGGCATGATGTCAGCGACATTTGCCCATGAAATCAGAAATCCTCTCACGTCCCTTAAAACATTTGCCCAGCTGATGCCTGAAAAGTACAACGATGAGGAATTCAGAGAGACATTTTCGAAGATTGTTGTTGGAGAGATAGAAAGGATCGACGGACTCATTAGTGACCTCCTTGATTATTCAGCTGACAAGAAATCCACCCGCCTTAATAACTTCAACCTTGTATCTCTTGTAGATGAAACAGTTAATTATGTGGAGGGGAAACTGCAGCTGGAGAATAGGGACATTGAAATAAACAAAAAATATATGGATGATGAAATATTTATATCCGGTGATGCAGAGAAACTGAAACAGACCTTTATCAATATCCTCCTGAACGGGTGTCAGGCCATGAATGGAGAGGGCAAATTAACTGTCAAAATTCAAATGAACAGCAGGCTTGCCGATGTCTCGATTACTGATACAGGTAAGGGCATTCATCCCGATGATATTTCAAAGATATTTGATCCCTTTGTGACGAGCCGGGAGATGGGGGTAGGGCTTGGACTGGCCATCAGCAAGCGAATCATAGAAGACCACAATGGAAAAATACATGTTAAAAGTCAAATATCGAAAGGAACAACCTTCACCGTAAATTTACCTGTACAGAATGATGAAATATCTATATAATATTATATCCCGGTTTTATTATGAGCAGCGATAGTTGCCGGCTATTGCCACAATAATAGTATTATCTAAAAATTGACATGGAACTTCTGGCCCTGCTTAGTGACAACGATGAAGCAATTATCCCTGCAGTCAAGAATTCATTAAAGCAATATACAGTTTACCCTTTAAAAACAATGGGTGAGCTCGAGGACTTATACAGCAACATTCCCCTTAATCTTTTCCTCATAGATACCGTCTCAAATAAACTGTCTTCTCTCGGGAATTTTCTTCAGAGGCTTGACGAGGGTATGGTTGTCCTCATTACCGGGGAAAAACTCGACAATTTCAAGATTGCGAACCTTCCGAAAAGTGTTTTTGAGTGCATTGATGCCGGATCATTGAGAACAGGGCTGATGACTATTGTTGAACGCGCCCTTGAGCGTCAGCGGTTCAAGAACGAAATACGGCTGCTGAAACAGCCGCGCAGTGACATTGCTCCCATGCATTCACAGCAGACAGTTGACAGGCATGATGACGAGGTGTTTGCAAGGGACATTTTCCCCAGCCGTTATGACCCCCATCCGGGGCCGGGGGGCAGATATATCCATGAAAGGGTGATCGTCAATTTTGCCAAGATGCTGACCGTCAGTTTTGATATGCGGAAGCTTTTTGACCATTTTATCGATTCAGTCATGGAGATTGCCCGGGTAAGCAGGATGTCTGTCATGCTCAGGGACAAGGACAGCTTTCACGTCAAGACCCACTACGGACTCGACCCCTATATTGCCGACAACCTGACCCTGAAAAACGACAGCGCCCTTGTGACCTGGCTTTCCAAAACAGGGCGGATCATGCACAAACCGCATTCCTACGTTGACTTTGCGTCCGTTGATATCAAAAAGGAAATGGAGTTCCTACAGTGTTCGATTTCAATTCCCATGATATACAAGGGGAAACTGATCGGTATTTTAAATATTGACAACAAGATCACGGAAGATCCCTTTTACCGGGAAGAGCTGGAAATTATTTATGTCCTGTGCAACTATCTCGCAGCTGCTGTCAAGGACATAGACGTGTACCATAAAATATGGTACCAGAAGGAATTTACCAATAATATTCTGGGAAGCATGAACAGCGGCATGATTGCCATAGACAAAAATGAAAAGGTGACTATTTTCAATCAGCAGGCCGCGGACATCCTCAGTCTCGATCCGGGCGGGATCATCGGCAGCGATCTGAGGGTACTCCCGTCACCCCTCGGAGATATACTGTATGAGACCATGGTCACGGGGACGTC
This sequence comes from Thermodesulfovibrionia bacterium, assembly GCA_041629615.1. GTDB lineage: Bacteria > Nitrospirota > Thermodesulfovibrionia > UBA6902 > UBA6902 > JBFKMY01. Next base: position 2,302 of record JBFKMY010000099.1, read on the forward strand.
CTATAAACGGTATGAGGTCACGGTCCAGCCTGCGGGGCTGCCGCTGGGAATAAACAGTTACCGGCTGACCGATGAACAGCAGGCGGCAACGGGCGCAGGGATTGTTTTTTCCGACCTTTCGGATTCGAAAAAACTGGAAGAGCAGCGCAGAAGGGTAGAGAAACTGGAGGCAGTCAATGACCTTATGGCAAAGATCGCCCATGAAGTGAGAAATCCGCTGACGTCTATACAGACCTATACGCAGCTTTTAAAGGACAAACACTTTGATGATGATTTAAACAACTTCTATATCTCCACGGTAAGTCAGTCAATCAGCCGCCTGGACGGCCTCATTGATAAACTGGTGACGTTTTCGAGCACACAGGACTATCATTATAAACATATTGATATGCATACTTTCCTCGAGAATGCTGAACACCATGTCCGCAGCCAGATACCGGAAACACACAGATTTTCCCGGCAGTCACCATCTAAAGAAATATGGATAAATGCCGATAATAAACAATTAGTAAAGGCGATTTACTATCTTGTATTAAGTATTATTGACCGGACGCCCGATGGCGCATCTATTGCACTGGGTGCCGAAGCAGTACAGGGGAATGAGGCGTGTGTAGAGGTATCAGTGAAATATAGCGGTGGTGAATCGATCGAGAATTTAAAACAGAATTTATTAAAGCCGCTCATTGATATCAACCACCTCGGGATGGAACTGAACCTGCCGTTAAGCAACAAGATTATTGAAGGGCATGGAGGCAGCCTCGCCTTAAAGAGTGAAGGAGACATAAATACGTTTATCATTACACTGCCGGTCATTGAGAGCAGCAATGCAGACGTTCCCATTAAAGGAGGGCATAGTCGTGGACATTAGGGAAAATATTCTTGTGATTGATGATGAACTGGCACCAAGGGAATCGATTCGAATGGTGCTGAAGGACCAGTACGCCGTATCCACGGCCACCGGGGCCCTTGAAGGTCTGACGATGATGGACGGCAGTCCTGTTGATCTGGTGGTAATGGACATTAAAATGCCCAAGATGGACGGCATCACGGCATTACAGGAAATTAAAAAGAAGCACCCTGATACGGAAGTCATCCTGTTGACAGCCTATGCCAGTCTTGAAACGGCCAGAGATGCAATCAGATTTGGCGCCTTTGATTATCTGATCAAGCCCTTTGACAAGGACGATGTTTTACTGGTGGTAGAGAAGGGGTTAAAGAAAAGGCGGACCAACACGGGATTGAAGATGGAGAGGGACATATTGCTGGACAGGGCCTCCTATCTGGAAGAGCAGGTCACCATGGCCCGGAGCAATATACTGACCTGTTATGAAGGGACCGTCAATGCGCTCATTCTAACGATTGATGCAAAAGACCACTATACCTATAACCATTCCAACCGTGTGGCAAAGTTGTCCACCCTCCTGGCAAGGGAATTAAATGTGCCCGGGAAAATTGTCAAGGAAATTGAAAAGGCTGCGTCCATTCATGATATAGGAAAAGTCGGAATTGATGAATATATTCTCAAGAAAAACGGGAAGCTCACGCTCGATGAATATACGGAAATGAGAAAGCATCCTGCCATCGGTGTCCGGATTGTTCAGTCCGTTCCCTTTCTGGAAGATGCAATTCCCGTTATCCACTATCACCACGAACGATATGACGGAGAGGGATATCCGGCAGGCCTCAAAGGCGAGGAAATACCCCTGTCTGCGCGGATAGTCATCGTGGCCGATGCCGTTGATGCCATGATGAGTTCCCGGCCCTACAGGGATGCCCTTGCATTGAGCAAGGTTGAGAGTGAACTACGGGACAATGCGGGCACCCAGTTTGATCCGAAGATCGTGGAGATCATATTAAAGGGCAAAGTCTCTCTGGTGTAGACATCTATCTGCGGAAACGCCCTTTGCTCTTCCTTATTAAACTCATCGACGCAGGACTCCGGGTCCGGCAACACCAGCCCTGACACTCTTATTTGAGTCCTAAAACATCCTGCATATCATAGAGCCCCGGGGTCTGTTTATACACCCATTGTGCGGCCTTCAGTGCTCCCCGGGCAAAGGTGTCCCTGCTCGATGCCTTGTGCGTTATTTCTATTCTTTCCCCCATCCCTCCGAACAGGACGGTGTGTTCACCTACAATGTCACCCGCACGAACGGTCTGTATCCCGATTTCTTTATGCGTGCGTTCTCCGATGAGCCCGTGTCTGGCATAGACCGCTGTATCCTCCAGGTTTCTGTTCAGTGCTGAAGCGAGGACCTGCGCCATTTTCATTGCAGTACCGGACGGGGCGTCCTTCTTCATCCTGTGATGGGCTTCAACTATTTCAACGTCATAATCGTCCCCGGTAACATGAGCAATGTCTCCAAGTACCTTCAGGAGGAGGTTTACGCCGACACTCATATTGGGAGCAAGGACACAGGGGGTTTTCTGGGCATAGAGTTTTATATGGTCGATTTCATCTTTGCTGAACCCGGTGGTCCCGATGACGACCGGAACAGGTCTGCCGGAAAGGGCTTTCAGACATGCAATCGTCGCGGAGGGAGATGAAAAATCTATGAGCACGTCAACCTTTTCAGTAATTGTTCCCAGATCATCCGTAATGGCAACGCCTGACGTCCCTATGCCGATGACATCTCCAATGTCCTTTCCAAGCTCTTTATGATTTTTACGTTCCACGGCTCCTACGAGCTTATTTTCAGCAATATCTCTCGAAAGTGTTATAATGCGGCTCCCCATCCTGCCGGACGCTCCTGACACAATAATGTTAAGCATTATTCCCTCCCTTCATGAAGGTTCCTGATCAGATTCATCATCACGCCTGCCTTCTATCAAATATTCATCCGATGCCCATGCACCAAGGTCAATAAGTTTACACCTCTCGGAGCAGAAAGGTCTATAGGGATTGTTGTCCCATTCTGTCTTTTGCCTGCAGGTTGGGCACTTAATTTTCATTCTGCGTTTATCATTCTGCACTCTGAATTTTTCATATTTCAATAGTTCCCTCAAACACGGTGACCGCCGGCCCTGTCATATAGACATGGTTGTCCTTTTCAGACCAGTGAATAAGGAGTTTGCCGCCGGGCAGGGACACATTGACTTTTCGTCCCGTAAGCCCGAGCAGTGATGATGCAACAACGGCCGCCGAAGCGCCGGTCCCGCATGCCAGTGTTTCGCCGGCGCCTCTTTCCCACACCCTCATTTTGAGAGCGCTGCGCGACGCTGCCTGAATAAACTCAACATTTGTCCTGTTGGGGAAGAGCACATGGTTTTCGATGAGCGGTCCGATCCTGTCCAGCGGGACTGAAGTGATGTCCCTGACCACGACCACTGCATGGGGATTTCCCATGGAAACACAGGTTATTTTATACGTCCTGTTGCCCGCTTTCAGCGGATAGTTCATCACTTTGCCCTTTTTCAGTGAGTCTTTGACATATTTTACTGCAACAGGGATTTTTGCCGCTTCGAATTCAGGCTCTCCCATATCAACCCTGAAAAGGTTTCCCGACTGGTATATATGCTTGATCCCGGCCATGGTTTCGATTGTAAGGGTATCGATGGTCTCGCAGTATTTTCTGGCAAAACTGCTTTCCTCACAAAGCATGATGTCATCCAGTATATATTTGCCGAGACATCGTATCCCGTTTCCGCACATTTCAACTTCCGAACCATCGGCATTGAAAATTCTCATTCTGAAATCCGCAATTTTTGAGTTGCATAAAAGCAGGAGCTGATCTGCTCCTATTCCAAACTTCCTGTCACAGAGTCGTGTAGCTATTCGTGTGATCCTTTTCAGTCCCCCGTCCCTGTCGTCAATGACAATAAAATCATTGCCGAGGGCGTGCATTTTTGTGAACCTGACTTTCATGTGATTCCCTTCATTTCCTTTCTGAACGCTCTGTTAAAAATTGAGGTATTCTGGTTCCCCGTACAAGGTCCTTATAGTGCTCCCGTTCGCGTACAACGAAATAATCACTCCCTTTGACAAGCACCTCTGCAACTCTGGGCCTGCTGTTATAATTTGAACTCATTGTGAACCCGTAGGCGCCCGCACTCATGACAGCGACAAGGTCTCCCTGAGAAAGCCTGTTTACATTCCTGTTCTTTGCCAGGAAATCTCCTGATTCACATATGGGCCCGACAACATCTGAAAGGACCTTCCTGCGGGTGTTCTTTCTAACGGGAAGCACTTTGTGGTATGCATCATACAGGCTCGGCCTGAGAAGATCATTCATGCCGCCGTCAACAATGACAAACTCTTTATGAGGATGTTTTTTTAAGTACAGGACCTTTGTGACAAAGATTCCTGCATTGCCCGCTATTGATCTGCCCGGTTCAAGGATAAGGTGGAACCTGCTGTCCTTCAGCAGGGGCAGTATTGCTTTTGACAGCTCCTGCGGATGGGGCGGTTCTTCATTATTATAGGGGATCCCGAGGCCTCCTCCCATATCAATGTATTCAATTTCAATTCCCTGGGACTTCAGTGACTGCGCAAGGGATATGACCCTTTGCAGCGCGTCGACAAAGGGCCGTATGGTGGTGATCTGGGACCCTATGTGTTTGTGTATGCCCCGTATCTCCAGGCTGGGAAGTTTCCGGGCAAGTTTATAATGCTCCAGCGCTTCCTCCATGGGGATGCCGAACTTGCTTTCTTTCAGGCCTGTCGAGATGTAGGGGTGGGTTTCGGGATCAATATCAGGGTTGACCCTGAGGGCAATCGGGGCCCTGACCTTCATAGAAGCAGCGATACGGTTTATGGCCTGCATCTCATCGGAAGATTCTATGTTGAACATAAGAATGCGGGCCTTCAGCGCCTGGATTATTTCGTTTTCCGTTTTCCCTACCCCTGCATACACTATTTTTTCAGGGGCAATCCCTGCCTTGAGCGCGAGATAAAGCTCACCACCGGACACAACATCGGCACCGCTGCCGTTTTGCGCAAGCAGTTTCAGCACAGCAATATTCGAGTTGGCCTTAAGCGCAAAACATATCGTATGCGGATGCCCGTTAAAGGCATTGCGGTATGCATCCAGATGTCTGAGCAGTGTGTTATGACTGTAGAGATAGAATGGGGTCCCGACTGCTGCGGCTATCTCCCTGACCGGAACACCTTCGGCATAGAGTTCAGAATGTTTATACGAAAAATCATGCATGCGTTAACTAATATAAGTATAGAGCAGGACTGTAAGTCAATATTATATATATTTAGTGACAGAATGTCATATCAGCTTTCAGCCATCAGCTACCGGCTATCAGCTATCAGCTACCAGCTACCAGCCATCAGCCTACAGCAAAAGAATACTGAAGCATGCTTTGGAAAATGTTTTATAAAGCTGAGAGCTGACCGCTGACCGCTGAAAGCTGTTGGCTATTAGCTGATCGCTTATAATAACATAATTCCGGTATAATGGAACGAGCCATGGAAATGATACGACGCGTACGGCAAACGATAATAAAATATTCCATGCTCTCTCCGGATGATCACATTCTGATCGGTCTGTCCGGCGGGCCAGATTCA
>JBFKMY010000100.1:0-7779 GCA_041629615.1 Thermodesulfovibrionia bacterium
ATAATCAATCTGCTGTCATGCGGATTAATTCCCTGTCCGTCTGCAGGCTGGCGATGGAGAAGGGCCTTGAGCCTATCTTGCAGATGACCTGCAGGGACAGAAACCGGATCGGTCTCCAGTCGGACCTTCTGGGAGCCAGCATTCTGGGCATACATAATGTCCTTTGCATGACCGGCGACCATGTATCAGCAGGGGACCACAAGGAGGCAAAGCCTGTCTACGACATCGAATCAGTTCAGCTGCTCAGAATTGTTGATGCATTGAACAACGGCAAGGACATGATGGGCAATGAGCTCAGGGGCGCCACACGTTTTTTCCAGGGCGCTGTTGTCACTCCGGAGGCAAATCCCGTTGAACCCCAGCTTATGAAGTTCGAAAAGAAGATCAATGCAGGAGCACATTTTTTCCAGACACAGGCGATATATGATATTGAGAAATTCAAGGAATTTATGACCTTTGCAAGGAAGTTTCCGATAAAGGTCCTTGCCGGGTTTGTTGTCTTAAAGAGTGCCGGAATGGCAAATTTTCTGAACAAATTCGTCCCCGGAATTACCGTTCCCCAGGACCTCATCAATGAGCTGAAGGAGGCTGGTAAGGAAAATGCCCTTGATACGGGTCTCAATATTACCGCGCGGCATATCAGGCAGTTAAAGGAAGAGAAGGTGTGCGATGGAGTCCATATCATGGCAATCGGGATGGAGGACAAAGTCCCGACGATTATGGAACGGGCCGGACTGCTCTGATCCGGTTTTCATTTTGCGCTGAACAATAAAGAGAGTCCGGACAGCGGGGCTCTCTTTATTGCTGTTGACAGCAATACATTTGATCATTGACTGCATATGCGATATATCGGTTTCTTCATTATAGTAATTCTCGCAACAGCAGCCCATTTTCTGGTTACCGTTGTTGTTGTTTTGTTCCTCTTAAGTACTCTTAATATAGTTAACCATACAATGTTTCACATGGCGAACCTTGAGCGGGTCGAGATCCTGCTGACTGCTGTCATTTTTCTCATGTCCGCATTCATTTTCATTCAATCCTTTAAGAAAATGGTACGGTCTATAAAAAATATATTTTTCGGCGGTTCCCTGCAGTAATTGATTATTCATACAGTGAAGCAAATATGTCTCAGAAACGAATTCAACGCGTTATTAAGATGTGCCTGCTTTGTGTATACACCATCATAAATGCGGGTTAGATTCGCGGTGCTTCTGTGTTATACTAACCTCTGCCTGATAAGAATTGTTCATGTCAGCGACAGAGAAAAGTAATCACATAAATGACCAGCGACATTATTTATTTCTGGCAGCATATCCCCGGGCATATCAAGCCCTATATTTTTGAGATAGGGCAATTCCAGGTCCGTTATTACGGACTGATGTACATTGTTGCCTTTTCTGTTCTGTACATACTCTCTATGTACAGACTGAAAAACGAAGACTATGATTACCCTAAAACTGTGCTTGAGAATTACTTTATCCGGGCTGTTGTGGGACTGATTATCGGAGCGCGACTGGGCTATGTCCTGTTTTATAATTTCAGCTATTACATGTCTCATCCCATGGAAATATTCCTGCCCTTCAGTTTTACGGGAGGGTTTCATTTCACCGGACTTTCCGGTATGTCCTATCACGGGGGGCTCATCGGAATTGTCGTGTCATCTGCCCTGTTCTGTCACAAGTATAAGATTGATTTCTGGCGTTTTGCGGACTTTTTAATTCCCTCGATACCGCTTGGATATACCTTTGGCCGTATAGGTAATTTTATAAACGGCGAATTGTACGGGCGGGCAACATCGGTACCCTGGGGCATGTATTTCCCGCTTGATGAGACCGGGCAGCTCAGACACCCTTCCCAGCTTTACGAGGCATTTTTTGAAGGAATATTCCTTTTTATTATACTGTGGAATATCCGTAAACACCGTGTGTTTGACGGTTTTTTTCTCTCGCTCTATATTATCGGGTACGGACTGGTACGGTTTTTCATAGAGTATCTGCGTGAACCGGACAGCCATATCGGCCTGTTATGGGGTTCCATGAGCGCCGGTCAGGTCCTCTGTCTTTTGATGACAGGTTCGGGAGTGTGTTTGTTTTTTTACAGAAGGGCAGTAAGTAGATAAAACAGGGGTGTGGTATAATTGTGCATCATGCTGACTATCCGGCATAAAAAGCGGCAAGGGAGATGACTGTATGAAGGCAAAAGATGGAGATAAAGTAAAAGTACATTACACGTTAACGGATTCCAGGGGAGAGGTGGTTGAGTCATCTCTCAAGAGGGAGCCTCTGGAATTTACCATAGGAGAGGCAAAGGTAATACCGGGATTTGAAAAGGGTGTCATCGGGATGGCCCCGAAAGACAAAAAAACAATCACCATACCGCCTGAAGACGCCTACGGGCCCCGCGACGATAAGATGGTGTTTGAGTTCGACAAAAAAAATGCACCGGGGGACTTCGACCCTCAAATCGGGCAGACCATACAGATGCACCGGCCTGACGGCAAGTCCTTTACCGTAACAGTGGCAGGTCGTTCTGAAAAAGGATTTATGATGGATGCAAATCATCCTTTGGCCGGCAAAGAGCTGATCTTCGAACTGGAACTGGTCGAGATAGTTAATTAAAGTATATATATGAGTACGTGCAGTATATCTCCGCACGATACCGGGAGCAGTGAGGATGGGGTTTACGATTCAGGATTTTCTGAAGAAAAAGAAAGACGGTAAAAAAATCACCATGCTCACTGCCTATGATTATCCCTTTGCCCGGATCGTGGATGAGGCAGGGATAGACGCCATCCTCGTGGGAGATTCCCTGGGGATGGTCGTTCAGGGTCTGGAAAACACGCTTCCTGTTACGATGGACGAAATGATCTATCACACAAAAATGGTCACACGGGCAGTAAAGAATGCAATGGTCATCGGCGATATGCCCTTTATGTCCTATCAGACGGGCATCGAAGACGCGGTAAGAAATGCCGGAAGATTTTTGAAAGAAGCAGGTGCAGCGGGAATTAAAATGGAGGGCGGGGCAGAGGTGCGTGAACATATTACGGCAATGAAAAGGTCTGATATTCCGGTCATGGCGCATATCGGTCTTACTCCCCAGTCAATTCACCGTATGGGGGGATACAAGGTCCAGGGCAAAACCGATGAATCAGCAAAACGACTCATCGAAGAAGCCCGTATCGTCGAAGATGCAGGGGCATTTTCCCTGCTGCTTGAAGCAATACCTGTCAGTCTCGCTAAAACTATTTCGGAGGAGCTGTCCATCCCGACTATCGGAATCGGGGCCGGTCCTTATTGTGATGGGCAAATTCTTGTTCTCCATGACGTCATTGGTCTCTTCGAGAGGTTCGTCCCGAAATTTGTCAAGAAATATGCACATGTTAAGGACGATGTGTTGAAGGCAATTCAGTCCTATAGAGAAGAAGTAGAGAATAGTGTTTTCCCGTCAGAGGAGCAGGGCTTCAAATAAGGGCAAAGTTCGGTCCGTTCCTACGCCACTTTTTTTAATAGATCAATGACCGCCCTGTTCCATCCCTCAGGACCGATGCCATCCGCCCGTATAAGGCGTCTGACTCTGATCCTTCTGTCACAGGACCCGTCTTTTTTTTGAACTGCAACAGGATAATCAACATTCTTTAACATCTCAATATCATTAGGGCTGTCACCGAGCGCGGCTGTTTTAATGTTCCCGTACTGTTTCTCATAGAGTCTTTTTACAATCTCAACCGCCCTGCCCTTGTCGCTGTTCCCCATAATGTGAAAAAATTCACCCTGTGTGTAATGAAACCCTCCTGCTCTTATCCTTTGCTTGAGCCGCTTCTCCGATGCCTCATTCCCGGAAAATATGAACGGTTCATCAAATTCCCTTTGCATTGCCAATTTTGCATCATTGATTTTCAACCCCGTAAGCGACATGATCTCCCGGAGACTCATATCACCGAATCCTCTTACAGCAAATCCTTCAGAACGCAATTGCGCTAATGCCTTTCTCAGGTCATCGTAGGATGCTCCAAGTTTTATACATGTATAATCCCCTTGCCCTGTACTCCGGGATCCGGATTCAGGGATCCGGACGGTAAAGTACCCTTCCGGTATGAATATTCCCCCTCCGTTTTCAGAAATAAAGGGATGATTATTGCCCAGTTTTATTCTTATGTGCTCTATTTCAGCCCTTGTTTTGCTGGAGCATAGGAGCAATGGAATATTTCTCTTCTTAATCATATGTAACGCAGGCAGGGCCTTTTTAAAAGAGTAGCGGGAATCAAGCAATGTACCGTCAAGGTCAGTGAAAATGATAAGATGCGTAGTCATTTTATTATTCTACAATATTCCCGTTCACGGGAACAGACAATAAGCAGCCGGTTATATTTCATTTGATATTTCACGCCCTCACAGAGTACTTAATAATATCATGGATCTGCGTTACCACATGCAATTATACTACTGCTTGCTTTTAATGCAAATATCTTTCAATATACTATAAATACGTTAATGCAGAGAGGGAGCGAAAGGATTAAAGAATGAAGATTCTTCTTGTGGATGACAATGATGATGTAAGGACAGCCGTTAAAGCGATTCTCGAAGATGAAGGATACCAGATATATGATGCGTCTAATGGCGCCAGAGCGCTTGAGATAGCGGAAACATCCATGCCTGACATGATCATCTCGGACATACTTATGCCTGAGATTGACGGGTTTAAACTTTGCCATACAATCAAGGGGAACAAAAAGTTGCGAAAGATTCCCTATATTTTTTATACAGCCAACTATACTGATCCGAGGGACGAACAGCTGGCCATGGCCATGGGAGCATCACGCTTTATTCTTAAACCCATGATGCCCGATGAGTTTCTCACAATAATAAAAGCGGTCATACAGCAACACAAAGACACGGAACTGCACGTACCGAGAATGCCGCTGGAAGAGGACGCTGCACTATTCAGGATGTACAGCGAGAGGCTGACGCTCATGCTTGATAAAAAGATGAGAGATCTTGAAAAAGAGCGTGATGCCCTCTTTGATTCTAAAAAGACACTTGAGTTCAGTGAAAATCGATACAGGGTTCTTCTTGATACCGTTCCTCACGGAATCGAGGAGATCGATTTGTCAGGCACTATTACATACAGTAACAGGGCCTACCACGAGATGATGAATGCTGCCGATGGAGAATTGAGAGGCAAACGTATCTGGGACCTTATGGCACTCGATTCTGATAAAGAACAAGTGAAGTCTTATCTTGAAGAAATCATCAGGAACCAGCCTCCGCCAACACCTTACTACACGAAGAATCTCACAAAAGACGGACAGCACATCGACGTCAAAATAGACTGGAATTATAAGCGTGACCAAAAGGGGAGCATTACAGGATTTATTGCTGTTGTCACAGATATTACCGGGCAGAAGACGCTGGAAAACACACTTAAGGAAAAAATGAGTGACCTTGAAAGATTTTATGAAATGGCCGTAGGAAGGGAACTCAGGATGAAGGAATTAAAAGAAGAGATAGCTCGCCTGAAGTCTGAACAATCAAATTGATGTAATCTGCTTCTTTATAGATAGAGAGTATTCATCTGTGCTCGTTATATGAAAAAACAAAAAAATACACAGCAAGTTCCTGTCCCGTCCTATGATATATTCGCAATTGTTGTTGAAAAATCGCCTAACATGATATTTATCAATCAAAACGGCAGGGTCATCTTTGCCAATGAAAAGTGCGAAGAAATAATGGGATACAAAAGAAAGGAGTTCTATTCCAGGGATTTCGATTTCATGGTACTTATTCACCCTGAGTCCAGAGATATGGTAAAAGATAATTTCATGAGGCATATGAAAGGAGAGGAAATTGAGCCCTGTGAGTACAAGCTCATCACAAAGGATGCCAGGGAGTTAACTGCTCTGCAAACGACAAAGTTAATCGATTATGAAGGGAAAAAAGCCATATTAGGAATAATTACGGACATCACTGTGCGCAAGCAGGCAGAAGAAGAATTAATAAAACACCATGATCATCTCGAGGTGCTTGTAAGAGAACGAACACGTGAGATTTTTGATGCCAATAGAAACCTTAAAAATGAAATCAGCGTCCGCAAACGGACTGAAAAGAAACTTCTTGATTATCAAAAACAGCTTCAATTGCTTAGCTCCCAGCTCTCCCTGATTGAGGAAAATGAAAAGAGGCGTATTGCTTCGGAACTGCATGACTGCATAGGACAGACACTTGCACTATCAAAAAACAAGCTCGGGCTCCTCAATAAGTCAACGACGTCCCCTGAATTCAAAAGCAGCATCAAGGAAATTCTCTCTTTGATTGAACAGACAATAAGAGAAACAAGGACATTGACTTTTGAACTCAGTCCGCCTATACTTTACGAATTAGGGCTCATTCCGGCCATCAGGTGGCTTATTGATCAATTTGCCCAGAAACATGGGCTTGCTATTGAACTGATAGATGATGGACAGGAAGTATCTTTCGATAATAATACACGATTTTTTATTTTTCAGGCAATTCGGGAACTGCTGCTTAATGTGGTTAAACATGCTGAGGCGAGCCGGGTTACAATAATTATGTCGCGGGATGACGGCAGCGTCCGCATTGTCCTTGAAGATGACGGGACCGGATTTCCGGACTCCACGGGCCACTATAATGGATACGGTCTATTTAACATCAGGGAACGGATGAACCATATTAACGGGAAATTCGAAATCAAATCCATACCCGGCCGGGGCACCAGGGTCACCCTGGTTGCGCCATTAATGCCTGACCATAAATTGACAAAAAGGAGTGAAGTATGAAAACAAGGATATTACTGGTGGATGATCATAAAATTCTGCGTGACGGTATCTGTTCCCTTGTAAAGGGATACAACGATATGCAGGTAGTAGGAGAGGCAGCAGATGGAAGGACTGCCATCCGGTTGGTGCAGGAGCTTTCTCCTGATGTGGTTATCATGGATATAAGCATGCCTGATCTCAATGGTATTGATGCCACGCGAAAGATTATCGCTGATTATCCCAATGTAAAGGTTATCGCCCTGTCCATGCATTATGATAAGCAGTTTGTGTCAGAAATATTCAGGGCCGGCGCATCCGGTTATCTGATGAAAGACAGTGCATTTGATGAACTTGAACATGCTGTACGGGTCGTTATGGACGGAAAGACCTATATTAACCCGCAGATAGCCAGCCTTGTTGTTGAAAGTCTTGTAACGCAGGCAGCTCCTGCAAGTCATAAGGCGTTTTCCCTTCTTACGGAAAGGGAACGTGAAGTTCTGCAGCTCATATCTGAGGGAAAGTCAACAAAACAGATTGCATCTGATCTCAGCGTGAGTGCCAAGACGGTAGAGTCACATCGCAGGCAGGTAATGGGTAAACTGAATATCCGTAATGTTGCTGAACTGACGAAATATGCCATTCGTGAAGGGCTGACATCAGTATAGGTATGGCACTGCTTTTTGACATCCTGTCATCCTGAGTACGTATTCCTGCATTAAGTTACTTCAATCCCTCTATCCGTGGCAGGGAAAAACTCATTTAAACATCTATTTTCATTCAAGACAATTATTAGAAAGTAACTATATTATATTAATAGTTACAATATATTTGTTAAGCAACCATATTAAGTTTTACAGTTCTCATTTGTGCCATGATCTTTGCTAATACACATCATCAAGTGTGTACCAAAATCCGTACTTCTGTTTATGATTCTTCGATAATTGACGATATATTTATAAGGTAATGGAGTAGGTCAATTTATTTTCATTAAGGGGTTGCCTTAG
>JBFKMY010000101.1:0-7774 GCA_041629615.1 Thermodesulfovibrionia bacterium
CGGGTACAGCAGACTTTCGTGGTGTGACGGGCGGTGTGTACAAGGCCCGGGAACGTATTCACCGTGGCGTGCTGATCCACGATTACTAGCGATTCCAGGTTCACGGAGTCGAGTTGCAGACTCCGATCCCAACTTGGATAGACTTTATGGGATTGGCTCCACCTCGCGGTTTGGCCACCCTCTGTATCTACCATTGTAGCACGTGTGTAGCCCTGGGCATAAGGGCCATGCGGACTTGACGTCATCCCCACCTTCCTCCAGCTCTTCGCCGGCAGTTTCCTCAGAGAGCCCCCTAAAGGGCAACAGAGGATGAGGGTTGCGCTCGTTGCGGGACTTAACCCAACACCTCACGGCACGAGCTGACGACAGCCATGCAGCACCTGTGATAGCTTTCCTATTGCTAGGAATCGTTCCCCTTTCGGTTCACTACTACAAACATGTCAAGCCCAGGTAAGGTTTTGCGCGTAGCGTCGAATTAAACCACATGCTCCACCGCTTGTGCGGGCCCCCGTCAATTTCTTTGAGTTTCAACCTTGCGGCCGTACTCCCCAGGCGGCGTACTTAATGGTTTCCCTACGGCACGGATGACTATCGCCACCCACACCTAGTACGCACCGTTTAGGGCGTGGACTACCAGGGTATCTAATCCTGTTTGCTCCCCACGCTTTCGCGCCTCAGCGTCAGTCATTGCCTAGAGGGCCACCTTCGCCACCGGCCTTCCTCCTGATATCTACGCATTTCACCGCTACACCAGGAATTCCGCCCTCCCTTGCACGACTCAATCCTGACAGTTTCAAATGCACTTCTTGGGTTGAGCCCAAGGCTTCCACATCTGACTTATCAGGACGCCTACACGCCCTTTAAGCCCAGTAAATCCGAACAACGCTTGCCACCTCTGTCTTACCGCGGCTGCTGGCACAGAGTTAGCCGTGGCTTATTCTTACGGTACCGTCATCCCGATTGCTCGGGACTTCTTCCCGTACTAAAGGAGTTTACAACCCGAAGGCCTTCTTCCCCCACGCGGCGTCGCTGCGTCAGGCTTTCGCCCATTGCGCAAAATTCCCCACTGCTGCCTCCCGTAGGAGTCTGGACCGTGTCTCAGTTCCAGTGTGGCCGATCGACCTCTCAGTCCGGCTACCCGTCTTAGCCTTGGTGAGCTGTTATCTCACCAACTAGCTGATAGGCCGCAGGTCCCTCCTCAGGCGCCACGATTGCTCGCAGCTTTTACTCCTGGGCATTTCACCCCGGAGTCATATCCGGTATTGGGCCCGGTTTCCCGGGAGTATCCCAATCCTGAGGGCAGGTTACCTACGTGTTACTCACCCGTTCGCCACTAAGTTATAAAAATCCACTAACCGAAGTCAGCTTCTTCAAATAACTCCGTTCGACTTGCATGTGTTAAGCGCGCCGCCAGCGTTCGTTCTGAGCCAGAATCAAACTCTCAATTAAATATTGACTGCGGGCCTACTTTTTAGTTCTCAAAGATCGAAAAAACTCAAAGGATGGTATGCCTCTATCTATATTATACCACCTGTCCGACTGAAAAAATATAGGCCATGCAACAACCATAGCCTAATAGTCACTTTTCACTACAAATGTTATCAAATATTAAGCATGATATTTTTACCACAAATGCCATATACAGTCAATACCCTAAATTAAGCAAATAATCCTATTTAAAGACAATTAAACTATTATATCTCGATATTTCACCTGATATCTCAGATATTGTCATAATTATACATCAAACTGTGTCCCCCATTCTCTTATTTCGGAACGCACATGAGGATCCCTGCCGTGAGCGCCCTATAAATCCTCATCTATCATGTATTTTTTTGCGGAAAAAGACATTATTACGCGGCTTTTTTGCACAATGTGCTTTCTTGACACGCATCAATCCTTGTTGCTATATTAATAGCACTCAATAGATAAGAGTGCCAATTCAATGACTATGATCAATAACAGAAGCAAAGAAATTCTCTATGCAATAATTCAAAGCCATATTGACCTTAATATTCCTATTGGATCAAAGCTGATCTCTCAACGGTTTCCCTTCGGATTATCACCGGCTACCATACGGAATACAATGGCCAGACTGGAAGAACTTGGATATATCGCACAGCCCCATACCTCTGCAGGAAGGGTGCCTACGGAAAAGGGGTACAGGTTTTATGTCAATAATATTCTTGAGGAAGAGACCTTTACCCTCAGCTCCAGCCTGTCCTGGGAACTGTTGACGAGACTCAGGATTATCAGGCAGGACCGTGATTCCCTTATTAAGGAAGCTGCCAGGGCCCTGTCGGTATTTTCCCGGTACCTTGCAATTGCCACGCCCCCGAAAATCGAGGATATTTTATTGAAACGCATCAGGTTCATTAAATACGAAAACAGGAAGGTGCTGGCAGTCCTTATTTCAGACGAAGGGGAAGTGAAAAACAGGGTCATTGAACTGGACAAAGTCTATGCCCAGAAACAGCTTGACAGGGCATCGGATTATCTGAACAGCACATTTAGCGGACTGACGATAAAGGAAGTAAGAGAAAAAATAGCCTATCAACTGTACAGGGAAAAATCAATCTGTGATGAATTGATTACCAACCTTCTCTATATCTGCAAAGACATCGTCCCTCAGGAAGACGATGATGTCAGCTTAAACGGTCTGTCCGGTACCTCGAACCTGACAGACTTTGCAACCATGAAGCAGATCAAGGCAGTATTGAGAGCTATTGAGGACAAACGTTTTATGCTAAAATTACTCCAGCGGGTAAGCGATTCTCACGGCACCCAGGTCATCGTAGGGATGGAGAATATTTTCCCTGCAATGAGAGAATTAAGCATGGTTATTTCTACGTACAGCAACAAAGAACTCGCCAGCGGCGCTGTTGGAATCATCGGCCCCACAAGGATGAACTACAGAAAGATGATTCCCATGGTTGACCATACTGCAAAGGCCCTGACAAAAATATTATCGGAAACATAAACAGACCGGGGATTCAAAGGAGAATTATTTTCGTGACAGAGGAACAAAAAAATGATATTCCGGAAGACATTGAGCGCGGCGAAGAAGAGGAAATCTCAGAGGAAGCCGGGGCAGCAGAAGTCGATGACAACGAATTAAAGAAGTCTCTTAAACAAGCAACGGATAAATACATCAGGCTCTACGCTGATTTTGACAATTACAAGAAAATCGCTGCCAGGAACAAGGAAGAACTGCTGAAGTATGCCAATGAAGATTTAATGACCGATATTCTCACCGTCATCGATCATCTGGAACTGGCGCTTCAACACGCAACCGGCGACGAATCTGCCGACTCTCTTGCCCAGGGGGTTGAGCTGACCCTGAAGGAATTAAAAAGTGTCCTCGAAAAACACGGCCTGACCACCATCGATGCAATAGGAAAGCCCTTTGATCCCTCTGTCCATCATGCAATGTCCCAGATTGAATCCGATGATGCAGCGGAGAACTCAGTAGTAAAAGAGTTTCGCAGGGGATACATGTTGAGGGACAGGGTGATACGGGCAGCACTTGTAGGCGTTGCAGTAAAACCATCTGAATCCGGAGAGGGCCGGTCCGGAGGCGCTGAAAACCAATCCGTCACGACTGAAGAATAACGAACATATACTAAAGATTTGAGATAGGAGGAGCAGATTTATGGGAAGAGTAATCGGCATTGATCTTGGGACCACAAACTCATGTGTTTCCGTTATGGAGGGCGGCGAACCGACCGTCATAGCCAATCAGGAAGGGACACGGACTACCCCGTCGGTTGTCGCCTTTACAGACAAGGGAGAAAGGCTCATCGGACAGGTTGCGAAAAGACAGGCAATTACCAATCCCGAAAACACCATTTTCTCCATCAAGCGGCTCATGGGAAGGAAGTTTGATTCCAGGGAATCCAGTGAAGCGCAAAAGAAACTGCCCTATAAAATAGTCAGCGCGGCAAATGGTGACGCCCACGTAGAGGCCCACGGAAAGACCTATTCGCCTCCGGAAATTTCCGCCATGATTCTTCAGAAACTGAAACAGGCTGCAGAGGATTATCTCGGTGAAACAGTGACAGACGCGGTGATAACCGTGCCTGCCTATTTCGACGACAGCCAGCGGCAGGCGACCAAGGATGCCGGGAAGATTGCCGGCCTGAATGTCCTGAGAATCATCAATGAGCCCACGGCCGCATCACTGGCCTACGGCATGGACAAAAAGAAGGAAGAGAAAATAGCGGTCTATGACCTCGGCGGCGGGACCTTTGACATCTCTATCCTCGAAATAGGGGAAGGGGTTGTGGAAGTGAAAGCCACCAATGGTGACACCTACCTCGGCGGTGACGACTTTGACATAATCATTATGGACTGGCTTGTGGATGAATTTAAAAAGGACGCGGGCATCGATCTGCGCAATGACAAGATGGCACTGCAACGATTAAAGGAAAGTGCCGAGAAGGCAAAGATAGAACTGTCCTCCGCCATGGAGACTGAGATCAACCTTCCCTTTATTACTGCTGATGCAAGCGGGCCCAAACATATGCTCGTGAAGCTTTCCCGTTCAAAGTTTGAGCAGCTCACGGAAGAACTGATTAACAGGACAATCGGTCCCTGCAAAACAGCGCTGTCGGACGCAGGTCTGCGCGCCTCTGACATTAACGAGGTAATACTGGTAGGAGGACAGACCCGGACTCCGAAGGTCCAGCAGGTGGTAAAGGAATTTTTCGGGAAGGAACCCTCAAAGGGCGTCAATCCCGACGAGGTCGTTGCGGACGGTGCAGCAATTCAGGCCGGCGTATTAAAGGGTGAAGTCAAGGACGTGCTCCTCCTCGATGTTACCCCCCTTTCCCTCGGGATCGAGACCCTGGGAGGAATCTTTACCAAGCTTATCGAAAAAAACACGACCATCCCTGTCAAGAAAAGCCAGATATTTTCAACGGCCGCTGACAATCAGCCCGCTGTTACCATTAAAATATGCCAGGGTGAAAGAGAGATGGCCAATGACAACAAGCTGCTCGGAAATTTCGAACTGGTAGGCATCCCGCCTGCGCCGCGGGGTGTCCCCCAGATTGAAGTGACCTTTGACATTGATGCAAACGGCATCCTCCATGTGTCCGCCAAAGACAAGGGGACCGGCAAGGAGCAGTCAATACGCATCACCGCTTCCAGCGGCCTTTCAGAAGAAGAGATCAGAAAGATGACGACCGATGCAGAGTCCCACGCTGCAGACGACCACAAAAGGCGTCAGCTTGCAGAGGCGAAAAATGAAGCAGACACGCTTATATATACAGTTGAAAAGTCCTTAAAGGATTATGGTGATAAAGTATCGGAAGATGAAAAACAAAAAATCAATTCAGCCCTGGAAAAGTGCAGAAACCTCAAGGACACGACGGATAATCCTGATGAACTTAAAAAGGCAAATGAAGAATTAACTACAGCTTCACACAAGATTGCCGAAGAAATGTACAAGGCGGGAGCAGCCGGTGCAGGTGAAGGGGCCCAGCAGGGCGACGCGGGGCAGGAAGAGGCACAGAAGGACAAAGAGGATGTCGTGGAAGCGGAATTTGAAGATGCGGACCAGGAGAAGAAAGACAGCTAAAAGCAGTCAGCAATCAGCAGTCAGCCCAAACTGACAGCTGAAAGCTGATAGCTGACAGCTAAAAAAAAATATGGCAAAAGACTATTATCAGATTTTAGAAGTGGACAGAAATACCCCCGATGCTGAAATCAAAAAGGCATACCGGAGGCTTGCGCTTAAATATCATCCCGACAGGAACCCCGGGGACACGGGTGCCGAGGAAAAATTCAAGGAGATCAATGAGGCCTATGCCTGCCTGAGCGACCCGCAGAAGAAGGCAAACTACGACCAGTTCGGTACTGCCGAGGGCATTGGTGCCGGATTCGGCGGGTTCGGTGATTTCTCGTCAAGTTTCGGGGATATTTTTGAGGATGTCTTCGGGAACATTTTCGGCGACTTTTCCGGGCGAAGGAGAACACGTCCCACAAAGGGCCAGGACCTTCGCTACGACCTTGAAATGAATCTCAAAGATGCGGTATTCGGAAAAGAGGAAAAAATAAATATTCCGAGGTGGGAAAACTGCTCTGCCTGCAAAGGCACAGGAGCGAAACCCGGGAAAGGGCCCACAGTCTGCCAGACCTGCAAGGGGACCGGGCAGACCAAACTGCAGCAGGGCTTTTTCACCATAGCACGGACATGCGGCGCGTGCGGCGGCGAGGGCAAGATCATTACCGATCCCTGCACCAAGTGCAAAGGACAGGCAAAGGTGAGAAGGGAACGGGCCGTGTCCCTCAAGATCCCGGCAGGGGTAGATACAGGAATACGATTGAAAGTTACGGGCGAAGGCGAGCCAGGGACTCATGGCGGACCCAATGGCGACCTCTATGTCATCATTCATGTCGAGCCCCATCCGTTCTTCAAGCGGAAAGACAATGACCTCCTCTGTGAAGCTCCCATCTCCTTTGTCCAGGCAGCGCTCGGAGGTGAGATCGAGGTCCCGACCATTGACGGGAATGAATCCATCAAGATCCCCGCAGGCACTCCCTCGGGAAGGGTCTTCCACTTAAGGGGCAAAGGCGTACCCAAACTGGGCGGGTACGGAAAGGGAGATCAATATGTCTCCGTATTTATCGACGTGCCAAAGAAACTCACCCCGAGACAGAAAGAGCTGCTCCATGAGTTTGCAGAGATCAGCGGTGACGAGATCTCCAAGGGGTTCATGGACAAGATAAAGGACATGTTCCATAACCACACAGAACACAAGGAAGCCAAGTAGTAAAGAAAGCTGTCAGCTGTCAGCTATCAGCTTTCAGCGACCAGCAATGGAAGCCACAAGCTTGAAAACAAGTGCCAAACACCGAGAACTTAGAGCTAATGGCTAAATGCTAAGAGCTAAAGACTAACCGCGCAAAGATAAATCATTCTGAATAGCAACTCTGAAGAATTGTGAAACACTATCTCTTCGTACTTATCAGCATCCTCTATCTGCTAAACTTCACGCTGGGGATATATGAAATACCGGACAATCTGCCCATCATAGGGCATATAGATGAAGTCGCGGCCAGCGGTCTTTTGTTCTATTCCCTTCAGGAGATCCGCAAGCGGAGAAAGAAGTAGGGGCATGGCGCGCCACGCCCCTGCGGGTGTCGCACATGCTTATGATAATTATCGCGTGAAAATGATCCGGCATGATCACAAATTCATCCATTTCACCATTTGACCGGATATTCCCTGTTCGCATCCATTCGCCCCTTACCCCGTACCCCGAACCTTCACATTCAATCATTTAAGGTGTAGACCTGACCCTACTCCTCCGCTTTCATGTCCTATGTCAAGGGCTGACCCCTTATCTTTCTCTAAATTAACCGATGCAAGCCTGAGTGATAATAACATGCAACTAGCCGATTGACAGAAAAAAATAACCGAATGCAATTCAGTCATTGCTGGTTCGCATTCGGTTGAATGTCATGTTATTCGATCTTTAAAATTTAAGCGAAAGCCAATCTGCCTTTAGGTTTGGGGATGGTTCGTCCGAGTTCTTTGGCAGTCTCAATCCACTCCTGGATAATCACTTCAACATTTTCAAGTGCCTCTTTATGTGTAGCACCGTCAGCGGCGCAGCCCGGAAGTTCAGGTACCTCAGCAATAAAGGCACTGTCTTCCTCGCTCCAGTAAATGATTATTTCATACTTACTCATTTTCAACTTCTCCCAACTTATATTTTATTATAACATTTCGGACCTGTTTGACCTGATACGGTTTTGACTTTCCTCC
>JBFKMY010000102.1:0-7763 GCA_041629615.1 Thermodesulfovibrionia bacterium
CCGCCGGTTACTTTTACAAGAAGGGATGCATATAAAAGGTCAAAGAACAGCGCAACGCCATATATTTTTCTTTTTTTCCCGGGCGAAAAAAAAAGCCAGCAATAGATAAAAACACTATACACGGTAAAGTAAACAAATATGCTCCCTACGAGACTGAATGTTCTCGGGGAGATGTCGGAAAAGAAAAGCCACCCGGCGCCACCGCAAAAAATTATTATTCTCAGTGAGACAAAAGCAATATCAGCAATCTCTATATTGTCTTTAATCGGTTTCGCCTGTATCTTTATTTTCTCTCTGAAGTTCATAGAAACAACATATGAATAGCCGGAATCGGTATATTTTTTCTGAAAGTTTAATATGATCAGCTTTTCATTGTACTATTATAGCAAACCGCCATCAGGAGAAGCAGACTGAGTGATAATCAGGCCTGGAGACTGCATAAGGGCTTAGTGACCGTTCACTACAGTTGAAGTTTTATATTCCTATAATTCATAATACTGCCATGAATCCTGTGTTCAAAAAGGTGCACGCTGAAATTCAGAGAGGGATGAGGCTTTCGAAATGCCTGAAATGCGGCTGCATGAAGGGAACACTCGAAAATCTCAAGGCTTCACTGCCCTTGCTCAAGACAAAAGATGCCTCTGAATTACTCCGGAATGTCAATACATGGTATGACCAGCTGAAACCGATGGAGTATCCCTGTTTTGGATGTAAATACTGCATCCCTCCGGAGGCAATGACATTACTGACTTCCCGATATCCTGTTCTGGCATCGGCGACGCTCTCAAGCTGTGAAATGAAGGTAAACGACACGTACTGGCCACCCGTTGAAGGGGAATACACGGTACTGGATACATCCGCACCTGTAGCAGTCTCAACACTTGCAAGCATTAAGCTGGAAGAAAAACTGGCCGGGCTCAAACCTGAAGGTCTCTGTGTTGTCGGCAAAACAGAAACCGAAAATATTGGCATCGATAAGATCGTAAAAAACATTGTTTCAAATCCTTCAATCAGTTTCCTCATCCTTGCCGGTAAAGATAGCGAGGGACACCAGAGCGGCAAAACACTTCTGGCCCTGTGGAAAAACGGGGTGGATAAGAATATGCGCGTCATAGGATCAAAGGGAAGACGTCCCATACTGAAAAATGTATCGAGGGCAGATGTAGCAACATTCAGGAAGCAGATCAGGGTTGAGAACATGATGGGAAGCGAAAACACGAGATCCCTGGTCAAGAAAATAAGGGAGTTGTCTCTTGAGGCCCCTGTTCCTTCAGCCGCCTCAAGCTGTGGCTGTCATAGTAGCTGCTGTGACGCGACAACTGTTGCGGCACCGGCACTCATGGTCACCGGGACGGCCGTAACGCCACCTACAGTCAGGGCCAGAAAATTCAGCAAATCATCCATCAAACTTGATAAGGCCGGGTATTTCGTAATCCTTCCTCAAAGGGAAAAGTCAAACATCTTAGTTGAGCACTACTCCTATGACAACAGGTTATTGAGAAAAATTGAAGGGAACAACAGCCGGGACATCTATCTGACAATTATCAGCAATAAATGGGTGACAGAGACGGGCCATGCTGCCTATCTCGGCAAAGAGCTTTCACGGGCTGAACTGTCAATGAAAAAAGGTTACCGGTTTGTTCAGGATGGAGCATGATAGAGCAGAGCACGCAAACATCAATAATCAGAAATGCGGTAGTATTTTTATACGAATGAACATATCAGCGACGCCGCTTCGGAGGATTCTTTAAGGGTATTCCTTAATTTTTTTCTTGTACCTATGGGGAAAATAACAGCTGTCGCCAACCAGAAAGGCGGCGTCGGAAAAACAACAACAGCCATCAATATAGCTGCCTCGCTCGCAAATGCAGGCAGGCATGTTCTCCTTGTCGATACGGACCCCCAGGGGAATTCTACGAGCGGGCTCGGAATTGACAAGGATAATCTTCATGGCAGTCTCTACGATTTATATACTGAGGCAAAAACAGTGGAAGAACTCATTCGAAATACCAGCGTGGACCACCTTAGCATTATTTCTTCAAACATAGAACTTATTGGTGCGGAGCTTGAGCTTTCCGGGAAAGACAACAGGGAAACGATTCTCAAGGGGGCCCTTTCATCAATCAGGGACAGGTACGACTATATTTTTATTGACTGTCCGCCCTCACTCAGTCTTCTCACATTAAATGCCCTCGTTGCAGCAGACAGTTTACTTGTCCCCATGCAGTGTGAATATTACGCCCTCGAAGGTATCAGCCTTCTTCTGAGGACCTTTAATTTAATCAAGGACTCTTTCAATCCTGCGCTGGAAATAGAAGGGATATTACTGACCATGTTCGATGGACGAAATACGCTTGCACACCAGGTATCAGACGAATTAAGAAGACATTTTGGAGATAAAGTATACAGAACATTGATACCGAGAAACGTAACCCTTGCTGAGGCACCGAGTCATGGAAAGCCTGTCATGCACTATGATATCAGTTCCAAGGGCGCGCAGAGTTACCTCGATCTTGCAAAGGAGATTATAGGAAATGAAACCGGCACTGGGTAAGGGCCTTGCCGCCCTGATACCTCAAAAGGAGAAGGGAAAGGGGACCGGAAGGACGCGGGAAATCCTTGAGCTCAGGATAAAGGCCATTAAACCGAATGAGTACCAGCCAAGGAAAGTCTTTCATGACAGTACCCTGAATGAACTCGTTTCATCAATAAGGGAAAAGGGCGTTATCCAGCCTGTAATTGTAAGAGTCACTCCTGATAATTCCTATCAGCTTATTGCCGGCGAGAGAAGGTTGCGGGCTGCCGGTATGGCCGGACTGAGCGTCATCCCCGCAATTGTAAAAGAAGCTGCACCGGCAGAAGCCCTTGAACTGGCCCTGATAGAGAATATTCAGAGAGAGGACCTGAATCCTCTCGAAACAGCGGAGGCCTTTCAGCGGCTCATCAAGGACTTCAATCTTACGCAGGACGACATGTCAAGAAAGGTCGGCAAGGACAGGACCACGGTAAGCAATTATCTGAGAATATTAAAACTTCCCGGTGAAATTAAAAAATTGATTGCTGACGGTTCACTGAGTATTGGCCATGCAAAAGCGCTCCTGCAGATTGAAAACCAGAGAATCCAGCTGGACATTGCAAAAAAAATAGTGCACAGCGGATTAAGTGTAAGAGAGGTGGAGAAATTAAGCAGGCAGGCCGCTGCTCTCAAGACCGCGCGCTCCAGACCGGCAGCCGCTAAAGACCCGCAGATAGCGTCTCTCGAGGAGAAGCTCATTCAGGGCCTTGGGACAAAGGTCCGTCTGATCCACAAGTCCGGTAAGCGGGGGAAAATAGAGATCGACTATTATTCCCTTGAAGAACTGGACAGACTCCTGGAGATACTTATTCCCTGAGTGGAAAGATAAAGAGACGCTCTCCCCGTTTCATGATATCTGACTCCGTGTTTTAAATAAACAGATTTTTTGTCCTGTTCGTATTTTTATGGAAATTCATATAAAATATATCTACTCTTAAAACCAGTGAAAGGTAATAAACGGTAATAGAATGACTTCGAGCAGGAAATATTGTGTGACGATCATGTGTATTCTTCTCCTGACGGCCGGCATGTATTCATGTCAGAAAGAAGAGAGAGAAAGCACTTCAGGTAAGGGTGTATCGGGCAGCAAAGGCCCCGACAACCGCGTTGCCGAATTACTGGCATCACTGAATATGCACCATTTTACGGAACCGGTAAAGGCCCCTGACTTTTCATTGAACTCTGTGAACGGTGAAAAGAGAACCCTCGCCCAGTATCGGGGGAAAGTAGTCCTTCTCAGCTTTTGGGCCACATGGTGACCGTGGTGCAGGAAGGAGTTGCCTTCCCTGGAAAATCTTCATCAGCATTTTAAAGGCAAACCCTTTGCCCTTATTGCTATTGATTTAGAGGAAAAAAGAGAAACAGTACTTAAGTCCGTTCGCAGTCATGGTCTCTCATTTGTCAACCTGCTGGATACGGATGGCAAGGTTGGTGCCCTGTACGGCGTCAGCTCAACTCCCGTGAAATACCTGATCGACACCGAAGGGAACATGACCGGCGCCGCCCTTGGGTATAAAGAGTGGGACAGCGAAGACATAAAATCATTGATTCAGACAATGATTGATTCAGGTCAGCCATAATACATCCAGCAGCACTCAGTCTTTATTTGCTTCTCCTGTTGCTTGTATCTCTTCCCGCAGTTTTTTGTATTCACTGTCAGCATATCCGAGTCCATATTCGTTGTCCTTCGTGATCCCGATATGCCTCCACCCTTTTGCTTTCTCATAGACTTCCATTCTCATCAGATCGAGATTTCCGTCTCCCCCTGTATCAAGATATTCAATGCGTTTAAAATACTCCGGAAGGTCATCCTGGGTACTGACAATAACATCATCTATTCCCATCGCCTTCTCCCGTCTGTAATGCACTACAGATCTCCCGTTGATTTCTCCTTCCCAGAGCTTTTGATCCTCAGCAGCGACTGCGTTCATGGGAGGTATTTTTATGTTGTGCGCTGCACGCGGAACATCCTCCCGGTGCTCCTGTACGCTGACACATCCCGCGAAAAGAGATATGAATACTATAATGAGTGAACGTCCGGCCCTTCTTCTTTTCATTGCCTTTCCCGCAGCCTGAAACTGTTTTATTTCCTATTGAAATTATAGCAGGTCTTATTCATCCCATCCAATAAGAAATATATATAAACAAATGAAGAAATGCGATATTTTAAACGTGAAGAATTGATTTGATAAGAGCGGGGACATTCGGCCTCAATTTCCGGAAAAATGAGAAATAAACAAAGCCGGGGACATTACTCCCCGGCACGGGGACAATGACGCGCTAACCGCCAAATTCTTTGTCGATAATTCTTTTTAATTCTTTTATTGATTTACCTTCTTTATGAAGCTGGGCGACCCTCAAGGCCTCCTTCTGACAGAGCTGTCAACCAGCGCCATGATTGTCGGTAAAGCAGCTCAACAGCGTTTTATGATGAAAAGGTGGTTCATCACAGTAACAGTAACAGTATACCTCATTCATTAATTCCGGATATTTCTCTGCCGCCGCATATGCCAGCCGGGTCTGTCCGGTAAACATGGACGGATCAAGTACGGGCCTCGTTTCCTTCCCGGGTAAATTAAACGATTTCCCCGTCTCCTTCGCAGTCTCAAGAAATGGTAAATTGCCGGATATTGCGAGTGCTGCTATAGCCACCACAACCGCTGCTCCGAGCCAGGCAATGGTATGCTTCTTTCTTTCAGGCTCTGTGCCTTTTTTGCTTTTTTTCGCCATAGAGAACCTCCCTGTATTTCCCGATTGCCGTTCGTTATATAATCAGGAACATCCTTCATCAACGAGCACGATCAAGATATCAACCTAATATATCGACCTCACTCTTCCCGTGTTCCGGTCAAAAATAATAACATCAATCACCTGGTCCTTATCTTTTATCTTGGCCCGGATGAACCTGCCCCTTTTTCTTTCCAGTTCAACATCAAGACCCTTTTGATCATAATAATCAATCATGGCTTTTTTAGCGTCCTCATGGCTCATGGTAGTCTTGCACGCACCGTATTTAGTGCACAGGGGACAATAATCACCATAGGGCGTTACCGGTTTATGCTCTGCCCACGCATTGACTCTGTATAATGTCCAGAACCATAACGCCGGAACCATCAAAACTATTATCAGATATTTTATCTTCATGTCTGTATTAAGAATAGTCAATAAAAATGAAGAAAATATGAATATTAATTCAATTCTTTGCCTAACAATGCAGTATAAATTTTGTTCCTTTATCTTTGACACTCATGACCTCTATCCTTCCGCCTATGACCTCGGTAAGTTCCTTCGCAATAGCAAGTCCTAATCCTTTACCGCCGGAATGCTCACCTTTATAAAACCGGTCAAAAACTCTTGAGATCTCGCTCTCTTCTATCCCCTCCCCGGTATCGACCACGGTGATATAAAAATGCTCCCCTGATTCAGGGCGGCTTATCCCCCAGGTAACGGTGATACCGCCAGTATTTGTGTATTTATATGCATTTGTTAAAAGGTTTTTTACAATGATATGGAGCTTTTCCGGATAGGTTTCAATCACAATCGGCGGGCCATCCATTTTTAAATAGAGGTTCTTGTCTTCAATGATTTTCTTCATCCCTTCCCCTATATTTTCAACAAATTCCTTAAGATTGATTTGATCCACATTTCCTTTTCTGAAAAAACTGGCCTCAGCATGCGTAATATCCTCTATGCCCTCCACAAGGGAGATAATTCTTTGTATTTCCAATGTTATGTTTTTTATTACCGTGTCGGTATCGGAAATTATCCCGTCTTCAATGGCTTCAAGATTTCCCCGTATAATGGTAAGCGGTGTTCTCAGCTCGTGCGCTATGTTGGAGGTAAGGTGTTTTCTTAAGGAGTCCTCCCTTCTGAGGGCTTCAGCCATATAGTTAAAACTTTCCGTCAATCTGTCGATTTCATCCTTAAATCTTTTATGTACCTTCGGTCCCTGTACGGAAAAATCCCCTTCAGCAATTTTCTCAGCCGCCAGCGTTAATCGTCGTATGGGGTTTGAGAGGAACACTGCAAATAAAACGGCCATCAATAAGGCACCGCCGCCGGCTATCAAAAAAGAGATAACAAGAAATTCTCTGCCCCTTTTTCTGAATATCTCTTCTCTCAGGGGGAACAATCCAAGCCTTTCAACAGGTCTGATATGCAATTTGCCGATTTCCTCACCCATCACAAATAACGGATACCATGTATACTCTCCAATACCCGAGGGCAGTTTCAACAACGAGTTCATCCTGTTTATCATGGTGGGATTCATTCCGGAATATACGTCCGTTGACGACATGATTTTTCTGCCCGTGCTGTCCTCAACGTATGCTTCAAGTCCGAGCATCAAACCCCAGTGAAGGGATTCGGCAAGTAAGAGCCTGTTCCATCTTCCCTCCTTATAACTGCTTTCCACTGAAGCCATGGTCCAGTATATATGGTCCTCTTTTGTTCCGCGGATAAAATCGTCAAAATCCCTGATAATAAGCCGTTCAAACACAATATTTGAAAGCAGGGCAAGGAAAATAATAAATATAAATGCGAGAAAGAGTTTAGTCCTCATCAGGCAGACCGGTGAACTTATATCCTATGCCGTATACTGTCTTAAGATAAGCGGGATTTTTCTGGCTGTCTTCAATCTTGTGCCGGATGTTCTTGACATGGGCATCTATTGTCCTGTCATATCCCTCAAAATCATACCCCAAAATAACATTCACCAGCTGGAGACGGGTAAATACCTGTCCGGGATGGGCGGCGAGGCACTGTATCAGTTTAAATTCCGTCGGCGTAAGGACCACAGGAGATTTTTTTTTCTTCACTTCAAAGCGTGTTGTGTCAAGGACAAGATCACCCCTGTTAAAGCTGAGTATATCTTTTGATCCCCCTGCCCTTCTTAAAAGCGCCTTTACCCGGGCAACGAGCTCCCTCGGGCTGAAGGGTTTAACGACATAGTCATCAGCGCCTATTCCAAGCCCTCTTATTCTGTCCTCTTCATCGCTTTTGGCAGTCAGCATGATAATCGGTATATCAGAGTCCTGCCGGATTGCCTGACATATGTCTTCACCCGCCATATCAGGAAGCATGAGGTCAAGAATAATGAGGGCAAACCCTTCTTTCAATTGAGATATGGCCTCTTTCCCGGTCCCTGAAACAGTGACACTGAACTGTTCCTTTTCAAGATACGCCTTGA
>JBFKMY010000103.1:0-7746 GCA_041629615.1 Thermodesulfovibrionia bacterium
GCATACCGGTATTCATTGTAAATAAGAGACGCAACAAAAAAAGGCAACAGCAATATTCTTGTAAGCGTTAATAAATTAGGAAGATTCCCGACCATGTACGTACCGCTCCAGTATTTGTTGATGCAAAACAGAAAATGTCCTAATAGAAGATCGTGTATGTTGTACTCATTATAACGTTCGTGAGTCAAAATCACAGCCCCTGTCTGCTGCAGACAGGGGCTGTGGCGAAGTTCACTCCTAGAATACGCCCTGGACCTTGCCTGTTTCGGTATCTACATCGACCCTTCTGAAGGCAGGATTGGACCCCGTTCCGGGCATGAGACTGATCGCTCCTGCAACAGGAACAATAAATCCGGCCCCGCCGTAGGTAAGGACTTCCCTGACTTTGAGTTTCCAGCCATGGGGAACGCCCTTCAGCGACGGATTATCAGAAAGAGAAAGATGGGTCTTTACCATACAGAGACCCAGCTTTGAAAGCTTATCGTCTTTCTGGATCCTGGCAAGTGAGGTATTTGCCTCGGGGGAATATTCAACACCGTCGGCTCCGTATACTTCTTTTGCAATGAGTTCAATCCTTTCCTTGACAGGCTGATCAAGTTCATAAAGGAACTTGAATTCAGTCTTTTCTTCACAGGCTGCAACAACAGCTTCTGCAAACTCTATCGCCCCGTCACCGCCTTTCTCCCAGTGTCTTGAAAGCGCAACTTTTGCTCCGGCAGCCTCAGCCATCTCTCTGACCTTGGCAATCTCAGCGTCAGTATCAGTATAGAAGGCGTTGATGCACACAACAGGACTGATCCCGGCTTTTCTGACATTCTTGATATGATGCAGAAGATTTGCACACCCCTTCTCAACCCAGCCCACATTCTCAGTTTTGTACTCTGCAGGCATGGCCTTTCCCGGGACCGGGACCGGCGCTCCGCCGTGGCATTTCAATGCCCTGATTGTGGCAACGACAACGGCACAGTCCGGAACGAGTTTGCTGAAACGGCATTTAAGGTTCCAGAATTTCTCAAAACCGATGTCTGCACCGAACCCTGATTCGGTCACATGGTAGTCGGTAAGCTTGAGCCCGATCTGGTCGGCAATTATCGAGCTCTGCCCGATGGCAATGTTTGCAAAGGGCCCGGCATGAACAATAACCGGCTGTCCTTCGATGGTCTGCATCAGGCTCGGGTTCAGGGCCTGGACCATCCATGCTGTCATTGCCCCGGCAACCTGGAGGTCTTCCGTGGTAACAGGGTCACCTTTCCTGTTATAGGCTACAACGATCTTTCCCATCCGTTCCCGCATGTCCTTGAGGCTGGTTGCAACTGAGAGGATCGCCATGACTTCCGATGAAACGGCGATGCCGAATTTCGATTTCATCATGAAACCATCTTTGTTCCCGTTGACACCGTCAATGCCGATTATGATGTTCCTTAATGACTGGGCACAGAAATCAATTATCCATCCCATCTCGACCTTTGTGGGATCGATATCCAGTCTCTCCATATTGCTCAGACGCATGAGCTGTTCATCGGTATAATTACGTTCATGCTGCATTCTTGAAGTGAGTGCGACCATCGCAAGATTATGGGCATTCATAATGGCGTTGATGTCACCGGTGAATCCCAGCGAAAAAGGCGTCAAAGGAATGCATTGAGCAAGTCCTCCGCCGGCAGCAGAACCTTTAATGTTCATTGTGGGGCCGCCGGAAGGCTGTCTGATTGCAGCACTCACGTTTTTTCCGATTTTCCCGAGTCCCTGCACGAGACCCATTGATGATGTTGATTTTCCCTCACCGAGAGGGGTGGGCGTAATGGCCGTAACATCTATGTATTTCCCGTTCGGCTTGTCTTTCATACGCTCCAGCACTGCCCTGTAGTCAATCTTGGCAATATAGTGGCCCTGCGGCAGGAGTTCATCCTTTGTCAGTCCCAGACGTTCTCCGATTTCATAAATTGTGGCCATTGACTTTTCTGCTTCTTCTGCAATTTCCCAGTCGGCATGTTTCGTAGGATCAAGCGGCATTTTCATTCCTCCTTATTGTTTCTTGCTTGCGTTATTTCCTTTTATCTGAAAGATCAACATATGTGTTTCCGGATGAAGACAATGGTGTTCAGGCTTTGCTGAATAGTTCATTGCTTTGTGCTCTCTGTGGCTTTAATAAAACAAATCGTCTCTAAGGGAGTCTAAAAATTTAGCATAGAGGATACTTTACTGTCAAACAAAATATGCAGGTATATAATAATTTTAATAATTATATTAAAATCGTTATGATCATTAATCAGCTCTCTCACGGGCCATATTGTTCATTCACATTATATTCCTTATTTTATGGAATCCAAAGTTTAGTGTATTTATGTATAATCCTTAATCAGTACAACGGGACATAATAAAATGATAAGAAACCGAGGTGGAATGTGAACTGGCATCAAAAGGAAATTAAGGAACTCTTTGAATTACTCACATCATCTGAAAAGGGACTTTCCTCGGAGGAGGCTGCCAAAAGGCTGAATGAATACGGCCCCAATGAATTAAAGGAAACCAAGAAGAAAACTCTTTTCATGATGTTTCTTGACCAGTTCAGGGACTTCATGATTTTAATATTAATAGCGGCAGCCATAGTTTCGGGAGTTATGGGAGAACTCGCTGACACAATTGCTATTGTCGTGATTGTAATCCTTAATGCAGTTATAGGTTTTGTACAGGAATACAGGGCAGAGAAGGCGATGAAGGCCCTCAAAGATATGGCCGCCCCGACGTCTCTTTCTCTCAGGGACAATCATATACTGACCATTCCCGCTTCCGACCTGGTGCCCGGAGACATGGTAATGCTTGAAGCCGGACGGATAGTCCCGGCCGATATACGGCTTACGAGCACAGCGCAACTGAGGATTGAAGAGGCTGCACTTACCGGCGAATCAATTCCCGTTGAGAAATCAGACCATGCAATACAGGAAGGGTCAATCTCCCTTGGCGACAGAAAAAACATGGCCTATAAAGGCACTACTGTGTCCTACGGGAGGGGGAAAGGTTTGGTTATTGCCACGGGGATGGAAACGGAACTCGGTAAAATCGCCACGTTACTCCAGGAGGAGGAAGAGGTCAAGACCCCTCTTCAGAAAAGGCTCGCAATATTCGGACAGCGGCTCGGAATCATTGTCCTTGCAATATGCGCCCTTGTTTTCATAAGCGGTCTCTTAAGGGGCGAGGCACCGCTCCTCATGTTTCTCACGGCGATCAGCCTTGCCGTTGCTGCCATACCTGAAGCCCTTCCGGCGGTCATAACCATTTCTCTTGCCATTGGTGCAAAAAAAATGGTCAGGCAGAACGCCCTTGTCAGAAAGCTGCCTGCAGTAGAAACCCTTGGTTCGGTGACGTACATATGCTCTGACAAGACAGGCACCCTTACATTAAATAAAATGACGGTGGAAGAACTGTTTGTAAACGGGAAAACACTCAGCAGCGGGTCCGTAAGCCTTCCGGAGGACGAAAGGATCCTTAATCCCGGTTCTCAGCGCTCGACCCTGTTTTATGCCCTGGCTCTGAGCAATGATGCTCTTCTGGACAGGGATAATGCCATTATCGGTGATCCGACTGAAATTGCACTTTTTGAAATTGCAGCAAAAAAAGGCCTCAGCAAGATAGACATTAAAAAGCAATACCCCCGGGTAGCCGAGATACCATTTGATTCCGAGAGAAAATGCATGACAACGTTTCACAGGACTCCTGATGGTAAGGTCATATCCTTTACCAAGGGAGCAGTAGAAGCGATCCTTCAAAAGTCCGTTCAAAACCTGGAAGGAAACGTATTAAACAGTATGAGTGAGGCTGTTATTAAACAGGTTGATGATGCAAATGAGAAAATGGCCGATGACGGGCTCCGCACACTGGCTTTCGCAGTGAGGCAATGGGAATCATTGCCCGATGAAATAGCAGCGGAAACAGCGGAAACGGATCTGACCTTTGTCGGTCTGGCAGGACTCATGGACCCGCCGAGGGAGGAGGCAAAAGAAGCGGTCAGTATCTGCAAGAGGGCAGGGATAAAACCCGTTATGATTACCGGAGATCATCCCCTGACAGCAAGGAATATAGCAAGAAGGCTTGGCATAACAGAAGACGGCGACAGTGTCATGACCGGGCAGGAACTGGAAAAACTGACGCTTGAAGAATTTGAGGAGAAGGTTGGCAGGATAAGGGTCTATGCGAGAGTGGCGCCTGAACAGAAGATAAAGATAGTGAAGGCCCTTCAGGACAGGGGAGAATTCGCCGCAATGACCGGAGACGGGGTGAATGATGCGCCCGCACTGAAGAGGGCGGATATCGGAGTGGCCATGGGGATTACCGGCACGGATGTGTCAAAAGAATCTGCCCACATGATACTCCTTGACGATAATTTTGCAACGATTGTAAAGGCCGTTAAAGAGGGCAGGCGGATATTTGACAATATACGCAAGTTTATTAAATACACCATGACGAGCAATTCAGGGGAAATATGGACAATATTCCTCCCCCCTTTTTTAGGGCTGCCCATACCGCTTTTGCCGATACATATATTATGGATCAATCTTGTGACCGATGGTCTTCCCGGACTGGCCCTTGCAGCAGAACCTGCGGAAGGGGAGATCATGAACAAACCGCCCCGGCATCCGAAGGAGAGCATATTTGCGCACGGGCTTGGCTACCATTTATTCTGGGTAGGGCTCCTTATGGGCGGAGTGTCGGTCTTTACCCAGGCATGGTTTATTGATTCAGAGAATACCCACTGGCAAACCATGGTATTTACCGTGCTTTCCCTCAGTCAGATGGGACATGTGCTCGCCATACGGTCTGACAGGGAATCATTATTCAAGCAGGGACTGTTTTCCAACAAACCCCTTGTCGGCGCAGTGATACTGACATTTTTTCTGCAGATGGCGACCATATACATTCCTGTCCTGAACCCGGTTTTTAAAACCGCGCCTCTTACCGCAGGGGAACTCCTGATAACGCTGGGGCTTTCATCGGTGGTATTCTTTGCGGTTGAAGTGGAAAAATGGCTGTTCAGGAAGAGAGAATGATAGAATGAGACCCCCATAAAGAGATATGTTCGCAAACGTCTTATTTCCCATACACGCAGAAGCATTTACCTATTCGGTTCCTGCAGAGACGGAGACTGCGGTCAAGGTCGGGGCACGGGTGCTGGCACCTTTTAAAAGAGGAGAGAAGACAGGCATCGTCATTGATCTCTTTAAAGAAAGCAGGACAGGCAGGCTGATCAACATTAAGCCGATAAAATCCCTTCTGGACGCAGAACCCCTGGTTCCCGAAAACATTCTCAACCTCATAGAGTGGGTGAGTCAGTACTATATGTCTACGTCCGGGTCTGCGCTGAAAAATGCAGTGCCGTCCGCTTTTTTTACGGGAAAAAAGGCAGGGCAGCCGCGCATTCTTTATGACGATACCGTAACAAATAAAAAAGATATTGAATTGACAGATGAGCAGAATTACGCGCTAGAAAAAATAAAGCAAAGCGATGAAGGTGCTTTTCTTCTGCACGGCATCACAGGCAGCGGAAAGACCGAGGTCTACGTCAATGCAGTCAAGGCACTCCCGGAAAACAGGGAAGCGATCATCCTCGTTCCTGAAATTGCCATTACGACACAGATGATAGACAGATTCAGAAGCAGGTTTGGTGATTCCGTTGTGTTCTATCACAGCGGACTTTCCCTCGGGGAGAGGATTCTGCAATGGAAGAAGATCAGAGACGGCAAAGTCAGGGTCGTGATCGGTGTGAGGAGCGCAGTTTTTGCGCCCTTGACCAGCCTTGGTCTCATTGTTGTAGATGAGGAGCAGGAGGCCTCCTACAAGCAGTTTGAGGGCCTGAGATACAATGCACGGGATGTTGCCCTTGCAAGGGCGCAGCTGGAGAAAACAAAGATAATACTTGGTTCAGCAACTCCGTCCATGGAGGCGTTTTATGCTGCGGGAAAAGGTAAATTCACCTATCTTGAGCTTACACGCAGAATACATGAAAAACCGCTCCCCCGCGTTGACATTATCGACATGACAAAGGCGGACAAGCATACCTTTTCGTTTTCCAACACCCTTCTGGACAGTTTAAAAGAAAGTATATCGTCCGGACAGCAGGCAATGATCATGCTGAACAGGAGGGGATATTCTCCTTTCTTCATGTGTACGGACTGCGGCCATACATACAAGTGTCCGGCCTGCAGCATTACGCTGATCTACCATAAAGACACAAAAACGCTGAATTGCCACTACTGCGGGTCTCATCTGGAACCGCAGGATGTATGCCCTGTCTGTCAGGGGACGCAGGTAAAATATCTGGGCACAGGCACCCAAAGGGTTGAAGAAGATCTGAAGCTTGTGCTGCCCGACCTCTCATTCAGGAGAATGGACAGGGACACAACACAAAAGAAACTCGCTCATTACAGGATAATCAGGCAGATGGAAGAGAGAAAGATTGACCTGCTGTTAGGCACCCAGATGGTTGCCAAAGGGCATGATTTCCCGGATGTCACCCTTTCGGCAATTGTTTCCGCAGATATTGCGCTCAACCTTCCGGACTTCCGGTCTGCTGAAAGGGCATTTCAGCTGTTCACCCAGATGGCGGGAAGGTCGGGGAGGGGCGATGTGTCAGGAAGGGCTATAATACAAACCTATGAACCGGAACATTACGTATTCGAATATGTCAGGGATCACGATTACAAGAACTTTTATAAAAAAGAGATAGCCTTGAGAAAGGAACTGTCCTATCCCCCTTTCAGTAAACTGCTGAGAATAATTTTAAGCTTTAAAACAAAAGAAACTGCAAAAAGCAGTATTAAAGTCATAGCGAACAGGATAAAGGGAATGCTTCCTTCTTTGAATAGGCATGGTGCGGGAGGGATAGAAATACTCGGGCCCGCACCTGCGCCGATTGAAAAAATCAGGAACCACTGGCGGTGGCACATCATTCTTAAGGGCAAAAATGCAAAGTCCCTCCGTCATACTGCATCGCTGATATTGGAGAAGGTGAATGATATGAAGGCGATGAAGATTGATATTGATGTGGACCCGATTAATATGATGTAACTCTTCAGTCAGAGTTGAGGACATGCATTCAGCAGGGGGGGAGAAAATTGTTCAGGCGAAATAACATGGTGCAACACAATCTCCTGCGGTCTCGCATTGTGCCTGAACCGCAGGAGACCGGTACTTAAACTTCACAGCAGAGGCGTCTCATGCTTTTTTTCCCTGACGGGGAAACGGCCATGATAACATCTACCTTGTTACCGCAGGCACTGCAAAGCTTTACTGTGCTCTTCGCGCCTGACCTTGCAGCTACGTCAGTTTTTGATTTTCCAGCCATTCTCCTTACCTCCTTTCCACGTTATGGATCTCTGTAAAAAAATACGCACCTTTCCCTCTGTATTGTTATGCACACAGCGTTCTCACAATGTTTCCTCTTCCCGGATTTCCTTAAGGTGAGGTCAGCAATGCGGCGATATAGCAAACATTTTAATATATATAAATGGAATTATTTTGTCAATATCGCATATATGAAATCCCTGATCAGATACTATATGGTATTAGACAAAGGGCAAATAAAGTGGTATGAGATTAATAGGACAGGGACAGCCGTATAACACCCGGCCGTGTTTAAAGAGGGCGGTAAATGTCCTGTCCTCGGACTAAACGCAAAGCTGATACGTTGACAGGCTCAACGGTCTGTTAACTGAAACAAAGGGAAGAATAAAATGATGCTGCTGGACAGGC
>JBFKMY010000104.1:0-7720 GCA_041629615.1 Thermodesulfovibrionia bacterium
GAACATCCTTGAACTCGTCCGGATCTACCTTGAGACTGAGGACACAAAACGGCTGCTCAAGGCAAAAGACATAATAGGCGGAACAGAGTAGGCATTTAAAGCGCGGACAAACGAAAGAGGTGAAGCGCATTACCGTTCCCGCTGTTGTGTCATAATGGCACTAATAGACATTATATTGCCAAAATGGCAGGCCAGTTTGATTGTTATTGCCGCAATGCCGGGACATGTGCATTCTAAGGGCCTGTTTTTTCTGAAATGTAACTTCTCGCATGGATATTGCTTCAGCAAGGCATAATCCCTACGGTATGGGGACGCGTAATTTACACATTTTCAGAGGGGGTCAATGGCTTCAACGAAACCGGCTGTCCTGATCGTAGATGATGAAAAGGTGATTTGCGAAGGCCTCTCACGGGTCCTGTCAGAGGATTACGAAACCTTTTATGCGTTGAACGGGAAAGAAGCCCTTGATATCGTACGGAGGCAGGGAAAGATTGATGTTATGTTATGCGA
Organism: Thermodesulfovibrionia bacterium; assembly: GCA_041629615.1. Lineage (GTDB taxonomy): Bacteria > Nitrospirota > Thermodesulfovibrionia > UBA6902 > UBA6902 > JBFKMY01. The sequence continues at coordinate 511 of JBFKMY010000104.1, forward strand.
TATCAAGATGCCGGAGATGGAAGGGACGGAAGTAATCAGGACGATACGGTCTTCGAATAAAAATATGGTCGTGATTGTGATGACTGCAGTAACAAATCCCAAAAAAGTCTGTGAAGCAATGCGGTATGGTGCAAATAATTTTATGCTGAAGCCCCTCGACATTCCCCTTCTCACATCAACAATAAGGAGCGCCGTCAGGAAAAGAACTTAGGCTCTCGCAGCGGGCCCCTCACATCAGTTCTCTGAAGTCGTGGATAACAGGAAATGCCTCTGTCTTTTTCGGTTCAGCCTTTGAACTTGCCCGTGCCTTGAAAATCAGGTACCTGATGCCGAACTCTCTGGCGGTAACAAGGACATCCTCTGTGTCGTCAATAAAAAGAGAGTGTTCTTTGACAAACCCGAGCTTCCTTTCCGCCTTCTGCCAGAATTCTTTGTACTCCTTTGGATACCCGACGTTAAAAGAGCACAGGACATCGTCAAAATACTTCCCGATCTGCGTCTTGTTGAATTTCAGTTTTACGGTCTTGAAATGCGCGTTGGTCAGGAGAAAAATCTTTTTCCCCTGTTTCCGCATGGATTTGAGAAATTCGATAACATGGGGATGGACCTCGATGAGGTGCCTGATCTGCTCTTTAAGGGCCGGGATGTCGAGGCGGAGTTCTCTGGACCAGAAGTCTATATCGCACCAGTTTAAGGTACGCTCGTGTTTTTTATACGTAGTATATAAATAATCCTTTGCAGCACCGAAGGTCATATCGTGTTTTTCCGCATATTTTTCGGGAACGAGATGGCCCCAGAAGTAATCATCAAAATACAGGTCAAGCAATGTGCCGTCCATATCAAGGAGGACAAACTGAACGTCCCCCACCGGTATCTTTTTGCGCATATTTTCCTTAATGAAAAAAATTATTTTTAAGACCCGCCTTGCAGGCAGAGCGCTTCACTCCTTGACTGAACTGATATTGTACCATTATTCACGCTGCCCATTTTGCATTTTTATAGTCTTATTACTTTATTGAATTCCGCTCAACGAATTCACTATAGTACAGAGAGGCTCATCATTTTATCTGCAGTATAAATCAGCCCCTCGGGAGATTGGGAGGATGAAATGCATAAAATAGTTGTCCTTGGCGCCGGCACAGGAGGCACTGCCATTGCCAATAAATTAAGAAAAATCCTGCCACGCGATAAATGGGAAATTACTGTTATCGACAGGGATGATAACCATGTGTATCAGCCGGGGCTTTTATTCGTGCCCTTTGGTTTGTGTACCGTGAACAGTCTTGTCAGGTCGAGGAAAAAATATCTGTCCCCGGGGATTCATTTTGTCATTGATCCGGTCAGGCGGATTGACCATGAAAACAACAGGGTTGAAACAGAGGGCGGAAGCTTTGATTATGACTGGCTCATCATCGGCACCGGCTGCCGCCTCGCACCGGAGGAAAACGAGGGGCTCATGGATGAGTGGGGGAAAAACGCCTTTTCCTTTTATACCCCGGAAACAGCGGCGCACCTGAGCAATGCAATAGCGAATTTTAACGCAGGGAAGCTCCTTATGTGCGTTGCCGAGCTGCCCTTTAAATGTCCGGTGGCTCCCATAGAATTTACGTTCCTCGCAGACTCGTACTTCAGACGCAAAGGGATACGCAACAGGATTGAACTCCATCTCTCGACCCCCTTTCCCCAGTGTATGCCGAACTGGCCCAAAGGCCGGGAAGTTATGGTGGAAGCGGCCCGCCATAAAGGCATATCCCTGTCAACGGGCTTTGCCCTGCAGGAAGTCAACAGGGAGGGAAAATACGTGCAGTCCTACTCCGGAGAAAAGGTAGACTACGATCTGCTTGTCATTGTTCCGACCAATGCAGGCGACAGGGTCATCGTTGATTCAGGAATGGATGACGGAAGCACCTACGTGCCCACAGACAAACATACATTGAAAGCATTAAATCATAAGAATATTTATGTTATCGGAGATGCAACAAATGTGCCCACCTCAAAGGCGGGATCTGTAGCACATTATGAAGCAGAGATAATCACCGGTAATCTTCTGGCAGAAATCAGCGGAAAAGAACCTCAGCCGGCATATGACGGACACTCTACGTGTTTTATTGTGTCTGAAATCGGGAAATCCTACCTTGTTGATTTCAATTACGGGACAGAGCCGCTCTTTGGTCAGTACCCGCTTCCCGGCATCGGGCCTTTTTCGCTGTTAAAAGAGACACGCATGAACTGGTACGGGAAGCTCGGTTTCGAATGGCTGTACTGGAACGTGCTGCTCCCGGGCAGGAAAATGTTTCTGCCGCCTACCCTTACGATGGCCGGAAAACGGCAATATCCGGGCGGGAGCATGTAAGGTAAGCCCTTGGCACTGATAGACAATTCCCGCTCATTTTCGTGATAATAGGGTCATCCCATGGTGTTTCCGAAGAGCAGCCGGACATTGAAACAGATGTTTAAGGACGCGGCACCTCCTGATATTGCTCACCTCGGCGGCGAGTATCTTGTAGATATGCTTACCCTGTGGCCGAGCTTCAGAAGGTTTGCCCACCGGAAAGTAATCTATCGGGAAGACACCGGAGTCGCGGGATACAATGTCCTCTTTAATAAAATCTGGGGCCGTTTCACCATTGAAGAAGGAACAGGTACAGATACTGGCTCGCTTCAGGTGGCGATAATAAATTATAACAGGGCTGATAATTCGTTTGTGACCCGCGGCATCAGAGATCATATACGGTGCGTTAAACAGGGCACGGTCTACATCGGCCGCTTTCATTACCAGTTTGCGGGGAGGCCCCGCTTTCTCGGGTACTTCTCGCTGGAAAAAATAATGCAGGGCGGGCCCTCTTCCGCTGCAGCAGGGCCATGAACATGCAGAGACTGATCGTGACAGGAGCAAGCGGATTTCTGGGCTGGAACGTATGTCATGATGCAATGAAAGACTGGCAGGTTTTCGGAACGGTATTGACCCACCCTGTTCAGAGAGAAGGCATCACCACGGTGCAGGTTGATCTCACCGATTTCAGGGCACTGAAAAAACTGTTTCACGATGTCCGCCCTGATGCGGTCATTCATACGGCAGCGGCAACGAGCCCTGAATATTGCCAGAACAATAAAGCAGAAACGCAAAAGATAAATGCCCGTACGCCGGTGCATATTGCCGGCCTTTGTGCTGACAGGGGCATTCCCTTTGTCTTTACCTCTTCTGATCTTGTCTTTGACGGGCTGAATGCCCCTTACAGGGAAGAAGATCCCGTCAGTCCTGTTAATTATTACGGGGAGCAGAAAGTATCGGCTGAGGAAGGAGTGTTAAAAACATACCCTGCTGCAGCGGTCTGCCGTATGCCGTTGATGTTCGGCGATCCGGGGCCAGCAGCACCAAACTTCTATCAGGCAATGATCAATGCATTGAGGCAGGGGAAGGAGCTGAAATTATTTGTCGATGAATTCAGGACACCTGTCAGCGGAAAGACCGCAGCGCAGGGGATTTTCCTTGCACTGGAAAAAGCGCACGGGCGGATCCATCTTGGCGGGAGGGAGCGTATTTCACGATACAACTTCGGGCTGCTCCTGATGGACACCCTCCATATTCGTGAAGCCAGCATTGTCCGGTGTCGTCAGAAGGATGTGGTTATGGCAGCTGCCCGGGCGCCGGACGTTTCCCTCGATAGTGCGAAGGCCTTTGCGCTGGGCTTTACGCCGCCTTCCCTGAGGGAAGAATTAAGAGGGATGCTCAGTGCTCATCAGGTGATCACAGGGGACCATGTCATGGGCGAAGGGGGAGGATAAAATATGCATCTGTTTTATAGATGGTTACACGTGAAGGGACTCCTGTTTTTTTTCTTCCTGCTCCTGCTTGCTCCGGGCATCAGTGCATGTTCGTCTGAAGCTCCCCTGAGGGGGGAAGTCATACGGGTGACCGATGGCGATACAGTGGTTATCAATCCGGAGAATGGCGGAAACTCCTTTACCTGCAGACTGTATGGTATTGACGCGCCGGAAACTGCAAAGAAGGACAGGAAGGGACAGCCCTATGCGGTAAAAGCCGGGGAGGAGCTCAGGGATCTTGTTTCCGGTCAAACCGTGCAGGTTGTCAGGACAGGGGAGAAAACATACAACAGGGAAGTCTGTATCATATTGATCAATGATATGGACATAAATCGAGAAATGGTGAAACGGGGGTATGCCTGGGCATACAGAAAACACCTCAGAAGCCCCTATGCATCTGAATATATTGGCGCTGAAAAAGATGCGCGGTCCCGCGGGGCAGGCATCTGGCAGCAGGACAATCCCTTGCCGCCATGGGAATTTAAAAGGAGATACTGGAGAGATTAAGGAGAAACTTTCCTGATAAAATAAAGGGCCTGGGTTCACTCGGTAAACGAAAAGGATAATGTAGAATATCCTGATATAAAACAGTAAGGGAGGACCGCATGATAAACAAAAAGATGGAAAAGGCCATAAACGCGCAGATCAACTGGGAGCTCTACTCATCATATCTGTATTTTTCCATGGCCGCTTATTTTGATTCAGCGAACCTTAAGGGATTTTCAGGCTGGATGAGGGTGCAGGCAATGGAAGAGCTTACTCATGTTAAACGGTTCTATGATTTCCTCACTGCCCGCGGCGGCAGGGTCATTATGGCAGAGATCAAGGCCCCGCCTTCAAAGTGGAAGACCCCCCTGGCGGTCTTTGAAGAAACGCTTGCACATGAGCAGCATGTCACCAGCCTGATCCATGCCCTCGTTGATCTTGCCCTGGAGTTGAAGGACCATGCAACGAACAGCTTTCTCAAATGGTTTGTTGATGAGCAGGTGGAAGAGGAAGAATCAGCGGATGAAGTGCTCCAGGGACTGAAACTCAATGCAAATAACCCGGGGGGCCTTTTCATGATCGACAAGGAGCTGGCAGCAAGGGCCTTTGTTCCTCCGGCGGATGTAACTCTGTAAATTGTAGGGGCAACCCTGAGTGGTTGCCCTTTTGTCTCTCGTTGCATGACCGGGCAGGCACAGAGGCCTGCTCCTGCATCACCATTCCATTACCAGAAGGATCACAATTTCGACGAGAATGAGAATGATAATGCCGAGTTCAAGAAGATGCCCCCTTTTTGTGGATATCTCATTATAGATCATTTTGGCGGTATTTGAGACGACCTGGAGTTTCTCCTTGATGCTCTGCTCCCAGTCGCTGCTCCGGAACAGCATCATGGCCGTTCTGTAAAGGCGGGCATAGTATACGTCTTCCGTGACTTTCAGGGCGTTGTCTACCCGTTCCGTCACATCTGTCAGATCTGTTACCGTTTCCGTGATCTTCATGGCCAGTTTCTCATAGTCCCTGAGCCGGAAAGAGGACGCGGCCTTGCGTTTTGACAGTTCCCTGTAGATCCATGAAAGCTGGTTGTCGAGGAAGTGGTCATAATACCGGAGCTCCAGAATCTGGGCGTTTGCGAATTCAAGGATATCCAGGATGTCCGAACTGCCGGAGGGTTCAATGACAAATGAATTGTCATAGTGGACGATCACCAAATCATCAGGATAATAGCTGAACCTCTGCTTCAGGGTTTCTGTCCGGGTCTGCTCGCTGACTTCCCTTGTTTCAAACAGGAGCAGACGGGAGAGGTCGTACTGCTGCAAGAAATCGTCAATGTCAGCTTTTTGGTCCAGTTCCTCAATGAAGATAATCATATAGTCTTCGGTGTAGTCCTCCTTGATGGAGGATTGTTTGACAGCGTGATCAAGGTTTGTTACAAGGTCATGGATATACTGCCAGGCCTTATCGTTGATCGTTTCATCAGTGTCCAGGGCCTTGGCAACGGATTCCAGCCGGGAAAATGGTGTGCCGTGAGGGATGGGGACATTAAAGGCAAGGGACAGGACCCCGAAATCAAAGGCCTTTGCGATAACGCTGATGGCAATGTCCTGCCCGAAAAGGTGCTGCGAAAATTCAGGGAGCACAAACGAAACAGGAGGGTCGGTAATTTCAAGGGCCTTCATATAGGGATGCTTTGATAAACGCATCCTTCTGGCGCCCTCCTTGACCTTTGCCTCGACAAGAGATAAATCTATCTCGTCAGAGACATCAAAGATACGGTAAATGACTATCTTCCCTTTTTTAACAGCAAACATGTCTTCAAAATCCGTAAATGGAAATCATATCCGCCTTAATCCGCTGATACTGGATTAAGGGCTCATTGAATGATACAATTTTACCATCAGTTATTCAATGTAAAAGTGCGTGAAAGGGAGGAGCCGGTGAATGTAACTATAATTTGCAGTTTTTGCAGCATTATTTTAACATTGCACGTGTTACGCTGATGCAAAGGGCATCCCTTGATATAAGGACAAAATGAAAGCGAAGATTCTGGCTGTTGATGATGAAAAAGACATATTGGAGCTCCTATCCTATAATCTTCAAAAGGAAGGGTTTGACATTTCCGTATCCACCCGCGGAGAGGATGCCCTGAAACGTATCAAAACGGGTGCATACGATCTGCTCATCCTTGATTTAATGCTTCCGGGCATTCAGGGGATGGAGCTCTGCCGGATGTTGAAATCTTCTGCCGAGACTTCTTCCCTCCCTATCATTATGCTTACGGCCAAAAGTGAAGAACCGGACAAGGTGCTCGGTCTCGAAACGGGCGCTGACGATTATATTACAAAGCCCTTCAGTCCCCGCGAACTCATCGCGCGTGTAAAGGCCGTTCTCAGGCGCACGAACGAAAAGCCCGGAAAGGAAAGAATAGTCTCTATCACGGACCTTGAGATTAATACCGCCACCTGTCAGGTCAGGAAAAAGGGCGTCCCGGTAAGGCTGAGTGCTACTGAGTTCAGGCTGCTGCTTTACCTTGTGGAGCGGAAAGGGAGGGTGTTTAACAGGGACATGCTCCTCGATGCGGTATGGAAAGACGAGGCCTTTGTTGAGCCGAGGACCGTAGATGTTCATATAAGAAGGCTGAGGACCCATATAGAGGACGAACCCTCTCATCCTGTCTATATAAAAACAAGACGGGGTATCGGATACTATGTGGACGGAGATCTATGAAGAGGAAGGTATTCAGAAGGGTGTTTATCATCTATGGCGTTGTTCTGCTCCTGGCCGTTATATTCATTAACTTCTATCTGTCCAGGATCATCAGAACAAGCCATATTGACACCCTGAAAGAAGGCCTCTCAGTTCAGACATCGCTCATTGCCGGTATTGTCCCTTCGGGCAC
>JBFKMY010000105.1:0-7567 GCA_041629615.1 Thermodesulfovibrionia bacterium
AAATGACCATAATGATCTTCTTATGGCCATAACGAAGGCGAAGATGGAATGGGAAATGACCTTTGACAGTGCCCTTGAATTCATTGTCATCATTGATAAAGAACTTAAAATTACGAGATGCAACAAGAGCTTTAGCACGTATGTAAAAAAACCAATAGAACATATTGTGGGACATCATTGTTACGATTTTTTCCCCTGTCCTCATTCACAGGTTGAAGACTGCAAGGACCGCATGACTACTTCGCAGGAACTGGTAACAAAAAGTGAACTGGAGACGGAATCCGGACGCTGGCTCTATATAAGCCATCGTCCCATCAAAGATGATAATAACGGGTATTTGAAATCAGTCATAATAGCGACGGACGTAACGGAACTGAAAAAAGCGCAGCAGCAGATCAATAAATCAGAAAAAGAGCTTCAGAAGAAAGTGGATGACCTCGAAAATTTTTATAATATGGCCATTGGCAGGGAACTGCGAATGAAGGGACTCAAAAAAGAAATCCAGAAACTTACAAAAAAGATTAATGAATATGAAGAAATCAATACTACTAAATGACAGCATATCTGTAAACGAAACACTTCAGGAATTATCAGAAAACTGGAAAGCGCTCATTGAGAGCCTTCCCTATTCCATTTTTTTAATAGACACGAATCGCAATGTTATTATGACAAATACTGCCGCCTTGAATCTCGTAAACAGGGATGGTACGTACCGGAATGCAAAATGCTATGAGTTCCTTCATTACGCTGACAGCCCCATTGAGAACTGTCCCATGATAAAAACGCTCAAAAGCGGCACCAGTGAGCAAAGAGATATCTATGAACCTCACATCGGCAAACATCTGAAAATACATACTGCGCCGGTGGTGCGTAACAATAAGATAATAGGTGTTATCCATTCTGTTTTTGATGTTACGGACCAAAAAGAGGCCGAAGAAAGCAGCAGTGAGTTGATTGACATATACGCCAGATCTGTAAACGAGATGAAGGCAAGGGAAATAAGGGCGCAGACAGGCAGAGATGCCTTTCTGAATATGCTTGAGGATATCAGTGAGTCCTATAATGACCTGGAGGACCTCTTTTTAAGGCTTATACTGGTTATGGTCAATGCCCTTGACGCAAAGAGCCCATGGACAAAGGGTCATTCAGAGAGGGTATCTATGTATGCGGAAGAGATTGCAAAAGAAATGCTGATTGATGATGATGAAATAAAAGACATTAAACTGGCAGGTCTGCTTCATGACATCGGAAAAATAGGGACCTATGACTATCTTCTCGATAAACCGGGAAGGCTGACAAAAGAAGAATTTGAGATTGTCAAAAAGCACCCTGAGCAGGGTGCTGATATTCTGAAGGAAATAAAACAGTTAAGGGATATCATGCCCTATATTAAATATCATCATGAAAAGCTCGACGGTAATGGATATCCCCATAAATTAAAGGGTGAGAACATACCGCTCGGGGCAAGGATCCTGCATGTTGCAGACTCCTTTGATTCAATGACATCCGACAGGCCTTACAGACCCGCTCCGGGAATTAAATATGCCTTGAGTGAACTGGAGAAGTATAAGGGTACACAATTTGATCACGATGTAGTAGAAACATTTCTGAAGGTACTGGAAAAATCAGACAACCATAATCCTAATGGATCCTCAGAACAACTTTGAGAGCATATCTTGATGTTCCATGCTGAAAGACCCTGGTCCCGTCCTTGAGAGATAATACACCGCTTATAAGCGGGTGCAGATCTATCTTTCCCGATTTGATTGCCTGTATTGCTTTTGGGAAGGGGCCGCACCGGGAGCCGATCACCCTGATCTCATTAATAACAAGATAGTTAAGATCAATCTGACTTTTCTTTGCTAATGTCGTCTTAAGAACAATCGTCCCTCGCGGCCTTACAATGTCGAGGGCAGTTTTCATTCCGGAAAGAGATCCCGTACAATCAACAACAATATCAAAATCTTTCTCTTCAAAGAGGGAACGCAATCGCGTTCTGAGTCCCCTCTGTTCGAGCAGGGAAAGTTTTTCCCGGTGCTTGCCCACAGTGATGAGATTACACCCTGTCGCTGAGAGTACCTGCGCCACAAGAAGTCCCAGTTTTCCGTCACCAAGCACACAGACCTTATCAGCAGATGAAATACTCATCTGCTCAGTAATCTCAAAAGCCGCTGCCAGCGGTTCCACAAAAACCGCTTCCTCATCTGAAATGGAATCAGGGATAGGATGGAGATTTCTGACAGGAAGTGTGACATATTCCGCAAATACCCCGTCCTTATTCACTATGCCAAGAACAGAACGCCGGGGACAGTGGCTCTGCATATGATTACGGCAGTATGAACATGTCCCGCAGCCAAGGTTAATTTCTCCGACAACCCGCTTCCCTGTCAGCGCTTTATTACTGCACTTCTCCACTCTTCCGACAAACTCGTGACCGGGAATCCCCTTAAATCCCATATAGCCTTTTGTAATTTCAATATCTGTACTGCAGATTCCTGCAAGAGCAACACGTATCAGGGCCTCGTCTGCTCCGGGTTCAGGCACCGGATAGTTTTTTACGTAGCGCAATTCTTTATCAAAAACAAGGGCACGCATAGAGAGGGGTATCATTCCATTCAAATAATTCCTTTGGTTAAAAGACAGGAACCGGCAACAACGTTCTTCGCTCTTTCTGCCGTGCAATAAGTATATCACAGTCGTAGCGTGTCATTGAAGCTCCACTATGGAACTGCCTTTACCAATATGCAACACAGTAACAGCGTATATATTTCAAGACTCTTTGTCGAATGATAGAGTGCAAATAAAATAATCATAGAAGTATAATGGAATAATCATTATTATAGGTAATCAGCATTACTGTGTCCGGAGATTGTCATGAAACATATTTCATTGTCTCTCATATGTCTTTTATTGTGGGCTGTTTCGTTGTTTGCCGGTGACAGCCTCGTTGTTAAACATGCAACGAAAGAAGTAGTGTTAACGGGATATACACGGAGCAGGACGTCCCAGATTGTCTCATCTGAAATTTCCGGAAGGGTAGTTAGTGTCAATTATGAAACAGGTGATACCATTGAGAATGAACCCTTCATTGAAATTGATCCTGCCTTTATACTTTTTCAGATACAAAGCACCCTGCATTCACTTGAGAAGCTCGAAATAACTATCCGGAAAGCGAGTTCAAGGGTCGCCTTTCTTCAAAAAGAGTCATCGAGAATTGAAAAACTGTTCGAGGAAGATATGGCCACGGAATCCAGAAGAGATGCAATTGTTCAGGACCTTGAGCAGGCGAATCTGGAGCTTCAGGCGGCAATCAAAGAGCAGTCCGTGCTCACAACATCATTAGACGAACTGAGGGAGCGCAGAAGCAGGCACCATATATACGCACCGCAGGGATGGATTGTTACTGACCGTAATGTGGAAGTCAATGAAATTGTTCAACCGGGCACTCCACTCGCAACAGTTTCCGACTTCCGCACCCTGGTCGTCCCTCTCTCTGTCACGTCTGAGGAACTTTCATCGATCATGTCTTTGCCGGACAATTTTGATGCCACGCTGGAAGGAAATCCCGTCAAGGCTTCCATTCACTGGATCAACCCTCAGTTTGATGAAAAAACGAGGAAACTTAATATTGCTTTTATCATCCGGAATTACGGCAGTACAATGAGAGGAGGGCTGAAACTTGCCCTGCCCGTCAATGTTCAAACAGAAGGAATACACGTTCCAAAGTCTGCTGTGTCCATGCGTTATGAAAATCCCGGCGTAACACTGAAAGATAACGGACAAATAGTTCAGCTTTTGATACTTGGTGATGCCGGCCAATACGTCATCGCTGCTGAAGACGACCGTCTTGTCCCCGGTACCGAGCTTGCCCCGGCACAGGGGTCAGATTAATAACGTTGTTTACCGGTGTATCAAACTGGCAGGGACGTCTTTTATTCCCTGAAATCAGTGTGGAACATCACGACTGCTCTCACGCTGGCAAATACAGCAGTCTCAACATTACAATGCTCTGATAGATCTGCTGGTTTGTGTAACGCAATGGCTCAAAAAGGAAAGCAATGAAATCAGTCGTCAGATTTTCTCTTAAACAGATTGTTTTTATAAATGTAATATTTATCCTCCTCATTGTTGCCGGTGTCTTCAGCCTTTTTAGGACTCCTGTTGAAAACATGCCTTCGGTTGACATGGGAAGGGTCATTATAAGCACGGTGTATTTTGGCGCTTCAGCCGACGATGTTGAAAAGCTGGTGACCAGGGAAATCGAGGATGCCCTTGACGGACTTGAGAATATAGAATATATATCATCGAATTCGCTGAGAAACTCATCCATCATTGACGTTAAATTCCTTGATGATTCCGACTATGAAGCTCTCTATGACGAACTGAGGTTCAGGGTCCTTAATATTAAGGATGAACTGCCCGCTGAAGTGGATGACCCGGCATTCTTTTATATCGACACGCAAATCTGGATGCCCGTCATTACCGTTGATATTTCCGGCGATATCCCGAACAGAAGCCTTTCTCTTCTTGCTGAAGAACTTAAGACCGCATTTTCGCCTGTTGACGGTATCAGGGAAGTAGATATTGCAGGAGAGTATAAGAGAGAATTCCACGTTTCGCTCGATCCTCAAAAACTGAGGAAATACGGTGTGACCTTTGACCATGCGGCCACGGCCATTGCTTCAGCCAACACAAAAATTCCAACGGGCCGCTTCAGAAAAGACGATTCAGAATATATGCTCGAAGCTGGTGGAAAGCTTTCATCCCAGGAGGAAATACTCAACGTTATCGTCCGGCGCGATGGTGACGGCAATTTCATAAAAGTACAGGACATTGTTACGACGGCGCGGAAAAGCAACCGTGATCCCGATGTGATCTATTCTGTCAACGCTCAAAACGCGGTAAGCCTGATGGTGAAAAAAGAGGACAGCGGAAACTCCATTGAGATTGCGGAAGAGGTAAAAAGGATATCAGATCAGTTTCAGGAGCTGCATAGGCAGGACGGGATTGTCATTAAATATACGTGGGATTCAACAATCGAAATAAACAACTCCATTTCTACCCTGAGAGGCAACCTGCTCCTCGGTATTTTCTTTGTGATGATCGTCCTCTGGATCACCCTCGGATTCAGAAATGCAATGCTGACCGCTATTGGTCTGCCCTTTTCTTTTCTCTGCGTTGCCATTATCATGCATTTCACCCATGTCTCAATAAATACCATAAGTATTTTCTCATTTGTTCTTGTGACAGGCATCATTGTTGACGATGCAGTAATAATTCTTGAAAACGTATACCGGCACATGCAGACGGGAAAACCGGTCCGGGAGGCCATTGTTGACGGAGTATCGGAAGTCATGCTCCCGGTGATCAGTTCCGCGTTGACCACAATAGTGGCCTTTGTTCCCATGTTAATCATGACCGGCAGTACCGGTGATTTCTTTGCTGTTATTCCCAAGGCCGTCTCCTTTGCTCTGGCAGCTTCGCTTTTTGAGGCGCTTCTTATTCTCCCCGTGCATATTCTTGACTGGGGACCCCGGAAGGCACCCCGGTCCATGGCAAAAGGCACGGACTGGTCTCATCATCTCGGGGCTGGAGCATTTGCCCCTTTCTGGAGGATTTACAGGCGCATCCTTGACATCTTTCTGTCACACAAAAAAATAACCCTTTCCTCTCTTTTTGCCGTTTTCATTGTGGCGGTGCTCATACTTGTTCTCTCTGTATCAGGGATTGTGCCTCTTATCAGAGTGCAGTTCTTTCCGGCAAGTTTTTTCAGGTACCACATTCCTTTCGTAATGCCGAGAGGAACATCCATTGAACGTACCGACGAGGTGGTCCGGGACATCGCCGGATTTATTGTCTCACTGGGACAGGGGCAGGCCCATGCTGCGGCCGGAACAGCAGGCAGATATGAAGATGAGGACTATTCCATTCATCGCGGACATCATTACGGGCAGATTGTCGTAACGCTGCCGGAGAAAAAAGAGCGTTCGTTCCCTGATAATCCCGGCAACAACATAGAACTCCACCTCGAATATATACGGGAAAAACTGAATGCCTATATAGCTGACAAATACGGCCCTGCAGAACAAAGACCGGTGTTCAGGGTCTTTCCCGAAAGCACGGGGCCTCCTTTAGGGAAAGCAGTGAATATAAGGATTCCCGCCAATGTAATTGACCAGGCCCTCAGGGCGTCTGATGATATCATGCATTATCTTAAATCCGGTAATGAGTTTATTGACCTTATCGACCTTGCCGATAACAGGTCAGTTTCTCAAAAAGTTGTTAAATACATTCCGCGGCAGGACGCGGTCTTTGAATATGATCTTTCACCCGGAGCTATTACCGGCATTGTGGCCGGAACGTTAAACGGCAGGTTTGCAGGACAGTTCAGAACGTCTGATGAGGAAGTGGACCTTCTCATAAGACTGGCCAGGAAGGATGATCCGGGAAACTTTATGCAGGCCGGCATCTCGGATCCTTCAGATATTATGGATGTTCCCGTGATTGAACACAGTTCAGCTCCTGTTTTTTTGAGGGACCTCGTCTCTATGCAATATTCCTATGAACCGGACATGAAAACCAGATATAATGGCCGGCCGACGCTCACCATTACTGCTGATATAAAAGACGGTTCACAATTGTCGCCCGGCCGTGTCCAGGTCCTTGTCAGGGAATATTTTGACACCGTGGCTCATAAACACCCCGGGGTCACCGTAAGTTTCGGCGGAGAACATGAATCCACATCCAGGTCTTATACATCGCTGACAATAGCCTTCTTCATTGCAATTCTGGGCATTTATGTAATCCTCGCTTCACAGTTCAAGGATTACTTCCAGCCCATGATCATTCTTTCTGCTGTTGCCTTTGCCATCATCGGGGTCTCCTTCGGGATGTTTATAAGCAGGTCCACTTTCACGGTGGGAAGTTTTCTTGCCATTATCGGTCTTGCCGGTGTAGCGGTCAATGATTCTCTCATACTCATTGATTTCATCAATGTCAGGCGAAGGGAAGGAAAAGAAGTCCGCGAGGCTGTCATAGAAGGCTGCAGCCTGAGGATGAGGCCGGTTCTTATCACCACAGTAACAACGATCCTGGGGCTTCTTCCCATGGCGGTCGGGATCCCAAGCAAATCAATTGCCTGGTCACCAATGGCCGTGGCCTTTTGCACAGGCCTCTCCAGCGCCACAATCCTTACCCTGTTGATTGTCCCTGTGGAATATGAGCTTGTTGAAAAAATCAGACCATTTTTCAGACGGTTACTCAGGAGGGAAATATGACAGAGTTCAGTGAATCGCGCTGGTCCATGCCTGAATTCAGCAGGGAATACAGGGACAATGCAGACATCTATATTGTGGAGCGCGACAGACTGTTCGGAATCATGAAATCTTTTTTCCGGTATTTCCTCTCCGGCAGCAGGGTGAAATATATTCTTGATCTCGGATGCGGCGATGGGATCATTACCCATCATCTGATGAATGTAAGCGGTGCACTGTCAGCAACCCTGGTAGACCCTTCAGCAGACATGTTGATGAAGGCGAAAGAACGTTTTACCGGACTGACGAACATT
>JBFKMY010000106.1:0-7483 GCA_041629615.1 Thermodesulfovibrionia bacterium
CAAACGGAACAGTCCCTGCTTCAGAGACTCTGACAATAACAAACACGGGTGCAGGGACATTGAACTGGAATGCTGCAGGGGACCGGAACTGGATAGTGATAGACAGGACAGGCGGTACAGCGCCGGATACGCTCGAGGTTACCGTTGATGTATCTTCCGTCACAGAGGGTACATACACGGGTTCAATAACAATTACGGGAGAGGGGGCACTGAGGAGTCCCGCTGTGATTCCCGTTACCTTAATGGTAGAGGAAGTGACGGGGACGATAAATGTTACGGCAAACATAGAGGAAGCAATTTACAGGATAAACGGACCGGAATCATACATCGGAAGCGGAGTACACTGGATAAAGGAAGGAACATTAACAGGGACATACGCAATTGTATATGCTGATGTTGAGGGATACATCACCCCTTCATCGCAGAGTTATACATTAGAGGCAGATGCGGCAATAGGTTTTCATGGAGAATATGAGCGGGAAGTGCAGCCGCAGAGAGTAAGAGGGAGCATCATAGCAGGCGCAGGTCCCGGAGAGAATAATGCAGGGATTGTGAAAGTGTTTAATTATGACGGGAGTGAGAGCGGGGTTGCGTTTACCGCACATGAGTACGGGTATGGTGTAAATGTAGCGGCCGGGGACATCGATAATGACGGGATTGACGAAATCATTACAGCGCCGGGGCCCGGCGCGGACAATCCTGCCGAGGTCAGGATATATGATAAAAACGGAAATCACCTGATGCATCTTGATATAGCGGCATTTCAGCACACCTACGGTGCAAATGTGGCTGCAGGAGATTTTGATGGAGACGGACATGATGAGGTAGTAGTGGGAACAGGAGCGGTGGAAGGGAATCCGGCTGAAGTCAGGGTATATGTATATGACCGGCAGGCGCAGAGGATGGTGGACAGTGGAATAAGTCTGCTTGCCTATGATGCAGAATATGGAGTCAGGGTAACAACAGGGGACATTGATTGTGATGATGTGGATGAACTGATAACCGTGCCTGGATCCGGGGAATCCAGCAGTGGATTAGTGAGGGTATGGGATGTGAACACATCTATGGGAGCAGGGCAGTGGAATACAGAAAAAATAAAAGAAATGACAGGGACTGGCCAATACGGAACGAGTGTGACTATTGCCAGTGCGGATGTAAATGCTGATGGATATGCTGACATTATTACCGGAGCAGGCCCTGACCAGCGGGCAAGAGATGAAGTAATGGTGTTCGACAGGAACGGAGATCAGATATCACAATTCAGGGGATACGTTGCGGAGCGATACGGCGTGAATGTGGCAGGCGGTGATCTGGACAATGATGGAGTGGCGGAGATAGTAGTGGGGGCAGGATCGGGTGAAAGGAACAGGGCAATAGTGAAGATATTTGATGCAAACGGGATAGAGCAGTCACGATTCAAGGCACTGGGAAGCAGATACGGAGTTAATGTCGCTGTCGGTTTCCTGGGAATGCAACAGCAATAATGATGTATTCGCATTAACCTGTCAAAGTCAGAATTTGCATTTACCGCAATTGTAAACGGAAATCATGACTATTGCTGTGTAATATTCGTGGTTGAATAAGCACCAGATAACAGGCACCAGAGACACAAACAAATCACAACGAGAAAATTCCAAACAACAATAAACGACATTAATCGTAATTTCCTTTATATGTCGTGATGTTATAAAATAAACTCCATGAACATATTCTTATTGTATATTTCCTTTGTTGCAGCTGTACTCCTGAGCATCCCTCATGCTGCTTACTGTGCTGTACTGAAGGAAGATACAGTCTGGAGCGGAAGGGTCAACATCTCTGAAGACATACTGGTTCCCGAAGGGGTTACGCTGACCGTTATCGCAGGAACCAGGGTGAATATATCATCTTTTGACACGACCGGCAACGATCCCGAGTACCTTTCACCATTAAATGAAATCACTGTCCGTGGGACGATCCGTGTAAAAGGCGCCCGGGAATCGCCGGTAGTGTTTCGTGTGAAAGGGGACCGGTCATCAGGTATGTGGGGCGGCATTATCATTGACGGTGGCTCGGCTTTCATACTGTCCACTCAGGTCCAGAATGCGGAAACAGGGATTGCTGTTTTAGGCGGGAAGATCAACATGGGAGAGTCTGTTCTAAGGGAGAACAAATACGGCTTTGTGGTATACGATGGAGCCCGTGGCAAGGTGAGAAATACGGAGATAACGGAAAACAGTTTTGGCATCTTTGATCTGGGCAGTGGAGAGATAAAATATAACAGGCTGCGTGTAAACGGCAATAAGAAAAAGGACGTGTATATATACGGACAAAAAAAGTTCCGGCCGGGAATAAAGCAATATCGGAAGAGAACTGTGTATCACAGAAGCAGCGCTTCATGCCGGGTGTCCTATGCTGATATCGGGAAGGACTACACCCTCCCGGACAGGGAGTTGACGCGGATATACGGGAGCGAAATCCTGACAGGCAATACGATCTGGCGGGGAAGGATTGAAATTGAGGGACAGGTACGAGTTCCGCGGAATGCAGGGCTCGTTATCATGCCGGGCACCATAGTTGAGTTCAGAAAGGAAGACACGAATGGTGACGGGATAGGTGAAAACGGAATAGTGATTGAAGGGGTAATGATCGCAAAGGGCACGGGAGAAAAACCCATACTCTTCAGATCTGCAGAGCGAACCCGGGGCATGGGAGACTGGGATGGCATTCGTATAATCAACAGTGACGGAGCGCTGAACCTCGCCGAACACATTCAGGTAGAAAACGCCTACATGGGGCTGCATGTTCAATTCTCAAATGTCATAATCAACAGGGCCGTCCTGAGGAACAACTACCGTGCAATAGATATTCAGGAATCAAGGGTTGAGGTAAGGGGAAATTATGTGCACAGCAACAAGAGCGGTATACAGACCGTGAATGCTGAAATTCTTTTTCTCAGCAATTATGTTTTCAATAATATAAACGGAGTGAATTTTTTTCGTACGAACCTTACGGCCGAAGACAACTGGATACTCGACAATCGTGTCGGGGGGATCGTGGTCAGAGATGGAACGAGCCGTGTGAAAAACAATATTGTAGACTGTAACAGGTCCGGCATGTTGATCCAGGAATCATTCTCAGGAGCGTTTGACAGCAATTTAATTACAAACAATTACGAAACAGGGGTGACAATAAGAAACAGCGACAGGATTGAGCTGGCTGACAACTTCATTCAGAGCAGCGGTTTCGACGGGGTAAATATAGTATCGACCACAGGGACGATCAAAGGCAACAACATCGCAGTGAATGGTGAAAGGGGCATTGGCATGCAGTCTTTTAACGGTATTATTACAGGGAACAGCATCGTGGCAAACGGGCTGCATGCAATTGAAAATGAAGGCGACACTGATATCCTGGCACCGCTTAACTGGTGGGGCGACCGCAGGGCTGACAGGGTCATATACGACAAGTTTGATGACCGCACACGGGGCATGGTCATTTTCTCTCCGGCGAGACAGGTTGCCGATCCTTATGTATGGCTGCTTATGACTATCGGGAAAGATATGCAGTGGCATGGAACAATTGCGGTCCGGGAAAACGTAAATATAATAGATGGTGCAACGCTGATGATTGCTCCCGGAACACGGGTCCTCTTTGCTGAGGAGGCAGGCTTGACGGTAACCGAAAGCACAATACATGCCGAAGGCACGGACGCTGAAAGGATACTTTTTGCCCCGCTTACGCATGAACCTGAAGGGCTGTGGGGCGGGATTCTGCTTGAACATGCTGGCAGGGGTGTTTTTTCCTACAGTGATTTTCACTCTGCGAGCTGCGCAATTCGCAGCCATTTCACTGCCCTTAAAGTCATCAGTTCTACGTTCAGAAACAATGAGGAAGGCATGAGTTTCAGCAGCGGACCTGTAGAAATTACAGGTTCGACCTTTACAGAAAACAGGACCGGGATAACGGCATTCATGGCGAATGCCCTGATCAGGGAAAATAACATATTTCAGAATGAGACAGGCATCATTGTGAGCGAGAAGGGGGGAGGGCTTACTGTTATAAACAACAATATCTATTCAAACACCGGCTACAATATCCGTGTGGGGGATTTGAATGTTGAAGATGTTGATGCGAGGGCAAACTGGTGGGGAACGGATGATCCTGCAGGAACCATTTTTTATGGACAACAGGAGCCTGTTGTCGGTAAAGTAATTTTTGAACCGGTTCTGGAAGAGATGCTGCTCTTTGGAGAGGAAGAAGAGGAACTGGGGGAAGCCCCCCCTATGGAAGCAGAAGAATGATGAGCAAAAGAGATGTTATTAATGTATTCCTGATAAATCTTATTGTTCTTGCAGCTGCATTTATTACCAGTGAGGCAGTTGCCGCCTTTGACAGGGTCGAGTTTAAAGGGCGGGTACTTGACAGGCAGGGACATGGCGTAATGGATGCTAAAGTATTTGTCTATGATTCACCGGATATGCACAGCACGGCGGCCTATATATCCCTCCCCACCGGTTTTGACGGCACATTCACCATGACCCTTCCTGCCGGTACTTACTGGGCCGTGGCAAGGCCCGGAAGGGATAAACAGTTTGATCCGCTTACGATGGGTGATGACCGCCCGGAGAAACCTCTGAGAGTATCAATTGTTTTCGGCAAGGAATATGAGCAGGATTTTACTGTGACCGATAAAAGGGAAGAACTCCGGCAAATAAATAAACAGGATAGCGTTTATTTCCCGGTAAAGGGAAAAGTCCTCGACAGGAACGGTATCCCTGTCAAAGATATATATGTCTTTGCAAATCCGGGTATGAAAATGACAGCAATCCCTGAATATATGTCTGCATGGACAGGTGCGCAGGGTCTTTACTCACTTTATCTTCCTGCCGGCAGGTACTATATTGGCTATGCTTCAGAATTTCCCCCGACTGATCAAAACAGGATATTGAAAGAATTGAATGTTCCCATTGATCAGGAAGATTTTAATATCATCACGGATTTTATCCAGAAACCGGCTGATAATAACATACAACAACATCAATAATATAAGAGTTTGCTATCATTTTTCCTTCCTTTATAACAGCGTAAAAAAGACGTTCCCGCCCAAGAGATGCACTGCATCAATCTGCAGGAAAATTAATAAATAATCTTTGTTCATTTCATTCAAAATCCCTTTCACATATGCTCAGGCAGGGTGGTATTTCACACATGAATAGGGGAAATCCCCCATTTTTAAAAAAAACCGCTAAAGAAAAGAAAGGTAATTTCCGATAATAATCCTATAAATCAACAAGATGTAAATTAACTTTACACATGGCATTATTATTGCAAAATAGACCGTGGAAATAAAGGATTAAGGGATAGTACTGGATCATGGAAAGAATGAATATACTTCGGTTAAAGGCAATAGTGTTTAATATTTTCATTATCTCTTTAATCCTATTCCTCAAAGTATCAATAGCCGATGCCCTGGATTATCCCCACTATGACGGAAACAACATAGGGTGTGATTCCTGTCACTTTGTATACGGTACGCAGCCTGATCTGTTACCGGAATGGACAGCACATGCGCCGACAGACATCGATGATACTCAGAGCAATACGCTCTGCTGGAGCTGCCACAATGATATTGAAGCACCCTATGTAAGGACTCATTCAAGCCTGCAGATTGACAATGGCTATGGAGACTGGACAATCGAATGTAAGGTCTGCCATAACCCTCATTATCAAAAGCAGGCTGATACGCACGGAAGTGCAAGCTATCTTTACTCGGGGACTTCCACGAATGTTACTGCTACGACATTGACGGAGACAGGCGCGGGATGGACAGTCAATGAGTATCAGGGGCTGGTTGTGATTCCCAATACAGCACAGATCAGATACAAATATAAAATTATAAGCAACACGAATGAAACACTCACAATAGAGGGGCCGGTAAATCTTACGAAAGCAGCCGCAGGGAATACCTTTGCAATAGTATATGGAAAACTTGTTAACAGTACTATCAACACGCCAAACAGCGGAGGAAAGGCAGTAAAGTTTTTCGATACGTCCGGAACGAACTCATTTGCGGACGGGGATTCAACCTATGATGGAGTTTGTGAAATATGCCACACGCAGACAACCTATCACCAGAATAATGCAACGGGGAACCACTCCCATAATTCAGGGGTAAACTGCATAACATGTCATACTCATACCGACGGATTTGCAGGAACAGGATGCACGGGATGTCACGGGCTTCCTCCTGTCGATGCAGGCACACTGGTGTTTATTCCTCCCGGGGGAACAGGATCAGCAACAGCCGGTGCACACGAAGTGCATGTCATGACAAAAGGATATGACTGCTCATCCTGTCACTTTGACAGCGCCGGCGCCGGCGGGCTACACAATAACAGTCTTACGATCACCATGGGATATTCACTCTTTGGCGGGACCTATCAGGGAGGACACTATGATGGTCAATCAGGAATCAGCTATAACACAACAACCACGATTCCTCCCACAACTGTTTCAAGTACAGGTTCCAATACCTGTTCCGGCATATACTGTCACAGCACAGGCCAGGCATCTGACGGAGGTCCTTCAGGTCCGACGTATGCAACTCCAAAATGGGATGACCCGGCGAGTGCGGTGTGTGGTACGTGTCATGATGTTTCAGAAGGAAGCGGCCTGACGTCAGGGAGCCACGGGGAACACCTTGGCGCAACGGGGGTGAATGGCTGCGGAGACTGCCACACGGGTGCAGCTGACAACGCTTCATCCTATGCGTCATCAAATCACGTTAATGCATCAATAGACGTTGCAAACTCATACTCGGCCGGCGGGGCGCCTGGAAACGGATATGGTACCTGCTCGGCAGCTTCCTGCCATGATGATGGAACAGGCAATCCGGCGGTGACTCCGCAGTGGGGATCATCTCCTGCGCCATGTACTGCATGTCATGCCGAAGTACCCGGCACGGGAAGCCATCAGAAGCATGTTGTTACGACGCAATACAATAAAGCGCTTTGCGGTGACTGTCATGACAGTGCGGTGCGGGGCACTACACCTCCTTCAGACCACCTTGATAATAATATAGACGTATATGACGCCCTGGCCGGGGACCTTGGCTATCCAAGTGACAAAGCCAAGGGTACGGCGTATGCAAGTTGTTCCGCAGCATACTGTCACAGTACGGGGCAGTCTGTATCAGACGGAAACTCTTCAACACCGACCTATGCAACGCCAATATGGGGAAATGGAGGAGGTGCAGTATGCGGAACATGCCACAGGGTATCTGAAGCATCAGGATTAACAAGCGGCAGACACGGAGAACATCTGGGGTCAACCGGTGTGAACGGATGTGGAGACTGTCAGACGGGAGGAGCGAATGATGCATCAGCATATAACTCTGTAACTCATGTTGACGGTTTTATAGATGTTGAAAATACATATTCAGCAGATGGCCCTCCGGGCAACGGATACGGGACATGCCAGACAGCATCCTGTCATGACGACG
>JBFKMY010000107.1:0-7403 GCA_041629615.1 Thermodesulfovibrionia bacterium
ACCTCAGTCAGTGTCTGGAGGAACCGCAATTGCAGCGCTGCCGGCTGGGTACCGATTATTGATGCTGCATCGGCAAGTTTCTGCGATGCCTGGTATTCACCTTCAGCGTGAATGACTTTTGCCCTCCTCTCACGTTCCGCTTCCGCCTGCTTTGCAATGGCCCTCATCATTTCCTGGGGCAGATCAACATTTTTGACCTCCACTGCTGTGACTTTTATTCCCCACGGTTCTGTCTGGTCATCAATTATTTTCTGCAGCTGGGCATTTACTTCGTCTCTCTTTGAAAGGAGATCGTCAAGGGAGCTTTGTCCAAGGACACTTCGAAGGGTGGTCTGGGAAATCTGCGATGTTGCATAGTGAAAATCTTCAACCGCAGTAATGGCCTTCGTGGGATCCATGACCCTGAAATAAATGACGGCATTTACTTTTACCGATATATTGTCCTGAGTAATGATATCCTGGGCCGGGACGTCAAAGGTTACGGTCCTTAAGTCAACCTTTACCAGCTTATCAATTATAGGCCAGATGATTATCAGGCCGGGCCCCTTGATCGGGATCAGTCTCCCGAGCCTGAAGACCACTCCCCGTTCATACTCACGAAGAATTTTGATTGCGCTCGTTATGAAATAGACAATCAAGAGAATTGCAAAAATTATTCCTGAAAAACCTATTTGAGGCATGGTTCCCTCCTTGTTTATCTACCGGCAGAATCTTCTGTCTTGCTCCTGAGCGGGTATGCGTGGAGGACAGCTTCAACTGCGGATTATAGGGTTTATTTTTTCCTGACTTTTAACCTTAAATCTTCGACTTTTTCGACAATCACTTTTTCTCCTGCTGCAACAGGCTCATCACTCCAGGCCTTCCAGATTTCGCCATGAACAAAGACCTGGCCCTTATGATGGATATTTGTCCTTGCCTCACCCTCAAGTCCTACCAGCCCCTCCACCCCCGTCACGGGCTTTCGCCTGTACGCCTTGACGGCAAGGAAAACAGACAGGCTGAAAAATAACGTGGTGAGTGTAACCGCAGGGAGGATGACTTTTAAGGAAACCCTGAAAAAGGGCAGCGGTGAATCAAAGAGCATGATGGAACCTATAATCATCGATATGAGACCGCCGACCGTCAGCATACCAAAGGACGTAACTTTTATTTCCAGAATAAAAAGAACAACAGCGAGAACAATAAGAAGCAGTCCTGCGTAGTTTACCGGAAGGGTCTGAAATGAATACAATGCCAGGATCAATGAAAGCGCTCCCAATACCCCGGGAAATATTGCCCCGGGATTCGTGAGCTCGAAGAAGATGCCGTAAAAACCCAGCAGCATGAGTAAATAGGCAATATTCGGATCACTGATGAGCTCCAGTATTTTATGTCTCAGATTTGTTTCTTTACGGAGAACGGGAACGTCTTTTGTATGTAATGTCTTTTTTCCGATTGCCGTCTCTATTTCTTTACTGTCAATTGACTCCAGCAAGGTGCTGAGATCGGGAGCAACCAGGTCTATTACGTTCAGCTGGAGTGCTTCCTTTTCAGTGACTGAAACACTTTCCCTCACGGCCTGCTCAGCCCATCCGGCATTTCTGTTTCTTTTTTCCGCAAGGGACTTAATGTACGCAGCAGCATCATTAACGGCCTTTTCCGCCATTGTCTTGTCCATTTTTCCTCCCATGCCAACGGGATGTGCAGCCCCGATATTCGTGCCCGGTGCCATGGCAGAAACATGGGCGGCGAGGGTGATGAACACCCCTGCAGACGCGGCCCGGGCACCGCTCGGGGATACATAGACAACAATGGGAACTTCACTGGAAATTATTTTTTTTACAATGGACCTCATGGACGTGTCAAGCCCCCCGGGGGTGTCAAGCTCGATCACAAGTGCATCGGAATTTTCCTTTTCCGCTTTCTCAATACTCTTGGATATAAATTCCGACATTACAGGGTTTACTACTCCTTCAACAGTAATGACGATAATATCAGCTGCTGAAGGCCGGATGAAAAAAAGACAGGAGAGAATGATCGGAATAAGGAGGAAGAAGCGCTTTATCATTTGTGGATTATAACTGTAGCAGCCTTGCAATTGTCAAGGCTTTTCATTATCATAGTAATTACTTTTCGTGATTGAATTATTCATCAGGCAATCAATCATTACTTTATGCTGAAAATTAACGAGATCTTCAAAAGCATTCAGGGTGAATCCACCTATGCCGGACTTCCCTGCACCTTTGTCCGCCTTGCCGGCTGCAATCTCAGATGCACATACTGCGATACCAATTATGCCTACTATGACGGGAAAGAACTTTCCGACGACGAGATAGTCATGAAGATCGAAGAATACGGCGTCAAATGTGTAGAATTTACCGGAGGAGAGCCGCTGCTTCAGGAAGAAACACCCAAGCTGCTAAAGACCCTTCTTGATAAAGGCTATAACGTGCTTGTTGAAACGAACGGATCGATATGCATAGGCTGTCTTGATAAGAGGCTTACGCTGATCATGGACTATAAGAGTCCAAAGAGCGGAATGAGCGAGAGAATGAGGCCGAAGAATTTCCAGTTCCTTAAGCCTACGGACCAGATTAAATTTGTCCTCATGGATGAGTCTGATTATCTGTGGGCGAAGGATATAATTAAGAGCAATAATCTGCTCGACAGGTTTGAAAATATACTTATGTCACCTGCCTACGGAGAGCTGTCGCCAAAGGCCCTCGTGACCTGGGTTTTGCAGGACAATCTTCCTGTAAGGGTCCAACTGCAGATTCATAAATACATCTGGGCCCCTGACGAACGTGAAGGAGTCTGATAAAGGCAGACGCCGGAATTCAGAAGGCAGAAGGCAGAAGGCAAAAGACGGAAGGCAGTCTGCATTCACTGCAGAGTTGACATCTCTCAAGGACAGGGACCTCCTCCGGAGTTTGACCTGTATCGAATCCTCGTATAATTCAGAGATTATTATAGACGGTCAGCAGTATATCAATTTTTCCTCAAACGATTATCTGAATCTCTCACAGCATAAGGGTATTGTCACGACTGCGATGGCAGCCCTGAAAAAGTACGGCTTCGGTTCCGGTGCATCGAGGTTGCTGGGAGGATCTTTCGACCCCCATCGAAAACTTGAGGAACGCATTGCAAAATTTAAAAAGACCGGGGCTGCATTAGTATTTAATTCCGGGTACGCAGCCAATTCAGGAGTTTTGCCTGTCATTACAGGAAAGGATGCCGTACTCTTCAGCGATGAACGCAATCATGCAAGCATCGTTGATGGTGCACGGCTTTCAAGGGCAGATCTCCATATATACCGGCATAAAGATGTTACCCACCTCGAATCTCTTTTGAAAAAATCTGTCAAGGGAAAATCCGGGGGAAGAAGGGTGATCGTTACCGATACCGTGTTCAGCATGGACGGAGACATTGCCCCCTTGAATGATCTGTATTTTCTCAGCGGCAAATATGACACCCTGCTAATGATTGACGATGCCCATGGCATGGGGGTGCTCGGAGGATCAGGGAGAGGGGCCCTTGAGCATTTTGGAATCAGGTCATACAATATCATTCAAATGGGGACATTGAGCAAGGCTGCCGGATGTCTCGGCGCTTTCATTGCCGGTGATAAAGATTTGATTGACGTGTTAATAAACAGGTCAAGGAGTTTTATCTACTCAACATCACTTCCCCCGGCAGTAGCTGCAGCAGCCGGGAAAGCAATAGACATCATTGATACAGGGTCAGTACGTTTGAGGAAAAAGTTATGGAAAAACAGGGAACGGCTTTATAATGGTCTGCAGGAACTCGGGTATGACACACTGGGCTCAGAGACCCCGATTATTCCTGTTGGAGCGGGAGACGCAAAGGATGCACTGAAGGTAGCAGGCTATCTTTATAAAAATAATATATTTACTCCTGCCATCCGGCCGCCGAGCGTGCCGGAGGGAACATGCAGGATACGGTTTTCCGTAACAGCGGGGCATACAAATGAAAACATTGACAGGGTGCTGAAGTGTTTAATGAAATACAAATCGGGGAGCCGCTAAGGTTGATATGAAATTGCAATCTTCTGTTAACCGATGGTCTGTTTAGTCACCGGATCATCGAGAGGACTCGGGAGGGCTGCAGCCCTTGCCTTTGGCAGGGAGGGGCACAGGGTCGCAGTCCATTATAGAAATGAAAAGGACAGGGCCCGTGAGGTGGCTTCACAGATAAATGACTCGTTAGTAGTACAGGCTGACGTGAGACATATGAGCGAGGTGAGGACCCTTGTTGATACTGTTCTCAACAGGTGGGGAAGGATTGATGTGCTTGTAAATAATGCGGGCATTACCGTGGGGTCATTGTTAGTAAATACATCGGAGCAGGATTTTGAAGATGTAGTGAACACAAATCTTAAAGGGGCATTTAATTTCATACGCACCGCCGGCCGCTCCATGATGAAACAAAAGGGAGGCCATATTATCAATATCGCCTCTTATGTCGGGATGAAAGGGAAAAAGGGTCTGTCCGCATATTCATCTTCAAAAGCGGGCCTTATCGGTTTGACAAAAACCGGGGCACGGGAATTATGCAGATACAGTATAATGGTCAATGCTGTCCTGCCGGGGTATATGCTGACCGATATGGGGACCGGTGCGACCGGGAAAGCCAGAGAGATTGCACTCAGTGAGAGTATGATAAAGGATTATTCAGACCCCTTCAGGGCAGCGGAATTCATCCTATGGCTTTCCGGAACAACCGGGATAACAGGTCAGGTCTTTAATCTCGACAGCAGGATATTGTAAGCAATGGTTCAAAGGGGAACATGACGATGGTCTCTGACGGGCTTCACCCGCATATATGATTAAAGGCATTTTCATAACGGGTACCGATACGGGCGTTGGAAAGACGTTTATAGCGGCCGGATTAATAAGGGCCATGAAAGATCAGGGCATAAATGTTTGCCCGATGAAACCCGTGGAATCAGGGTGCAGCATTAAGAAAGGTGAACTGGTTCCTGAAGACGCAGTGAGACTTATCAGTGCATCAGGGGTGAATGAAACACTTGATGCGGTAAATCCCTGCAGACTTCAACATGCCCTTGCCCCTTCTGTTGCTGCAGAGATTGAAGGTGTCAAAATACACAGGAAGAAATTACTCAATGCTTATTATCGTTTGCAGAAGAAGTATGACATTACCATAGTCGAAGGGGCGGGAGGGATCATGGTGCCTGTGTATAAAAAATATCTTTTCCTCGATCTGGCGACAGACCTCAACCTCCCTGTTCTCATCGTATCAAGGCCCGGTCTCGGAACAATAAACCACACCCTGCTTACCATAGAAGCTGCAAGATCCAGAGGGCTGCATATACTTGGCGTTATTGTAAATTTTGCTGATAGAGCTGAAAGAGGGTTGCCGGAAAGAACGAACCCCGGGGTGATTAAAAAACTGGGGAGAGTACCGTTACTGGGCATCGTACCCCATGGAGAGGAAGAGGCGACTCTGCGTTCCGGATTTTCCATGATGGCAGCCAGCATTTATGCAGCAATGAATAAAAGAACCCGTTCAGCACCTTTATGAGGGGCATGCAATCAACGAATCGCTTGATTGTAAGGAAAGGTACTGACTATCATAAATGGTACATTACACATTGGTCACAGGTGTTCCGTACAGCGTAAAGAGAAAGTGGTTCCATGACTGAAAGCGACATCACAAAGGTCCTTTTAATTCGTTCTGTAGAGGAGTGTGATCCAAAGGTATTCTCTCCTGAAATGCTGCTCGACGCCTTACGTGCATCAGGGGAGGCAGACGATGATACTGCCCTGATCCGGAAGCGTGCTTATTATCTTTTTGAAAGGCTGACGGACAGGGTAAAAGATATTCCGCAGACATTACATCTTCCGCAGGCATGGAGTGTTATTCTATGCTTTGGTGTGTTTCTTCTCGGGATAGGATTTAATTATCTCGGTCCGGGTGACAATATTCATGTTATCTATAATCCGGTAGTACTTCTTAGCCTGTGGAACATCGCTATCTTTGTCATTTTTCTCCTGCGACATATTATTGTGAAGGACAGAGACCGTAACGTCCATTCCCGTATATTGAAAACGCCCTTCGCTTCAGGACAGTCAGGCGAATCACGGATTGCGCCCCATGAATCCGTCAGGCCGGGGTACACGTCGTCCCTGTCCCGCTCTCTCTTTAAGAAAATGTGGTTTTCATTTCATCAAAAGATATCAGGGAAGACACGCGAGGTAAAACAGTTCTCCTCTTCAGTAAAAATATCATATCGCTACAGGGAACTCTGGTGGGACATGTATCAGCATGTCATCATTTCGCGGCTCACGCGATATGTCCATGTGCTGGCGGTTTGTATGCTGGCGGGGGCGATGGCAGGCATTTATATGCGCGGATTGTTTTTTGCGTACAATGTTGTCTGGAAAAGCACATTTATCCATGACCCGCATGACATAGCCGTTATTCTGAATGTCCTTTTCGGGCTTCCTTCCAGACTGCTTCACGGGACCTTTATCAGCGGGGAGGGCCTGACCCTTCTTTTGAGTGCGCAGGGGGAACCCGCAGCACGGTGGATCCACATGTTCGCAGTGAGTGCTTTCATGTTCGTGGTCCCCGGCAGATGTTTGCTCATGCTCCTTGAATCGTGGAGAATAAAAGCCCGTTCTGAAGAGATACATATTGATCCGGGAGAACCTTATTATGCGCACTGCATCGCTCTTGCCCAGGAGATGCAGGCAGATCATCTGCAGGAGGAAATATCAACACTCGTATCAGAGGAAGTTTCACGGCTTTCGGGGTCTGTTGCAGTGTATGGCCGGGACGTGTTTTATGATCAGCATGTTGTTCCTCAGCTCATTCAATTCCGCAATAATGGCGGACGTATCAAGGATCTTGAAGAGGCTATCGCGCAAAAGGGCAGGGACTTTACAGGGGAACTCGACAGTTTTCTGGAAAGAGCACAGGAAGATTTCAGGAAAAACCTGTCAGAAGGCATCAGCAGGATCATCGGGAAAAAATTATCGTCACTCGAGATAAATGTAGAGGATGGAATTCGCATAAAACCCGATGCATACCGGGAAGCACTCGACGGAACCGTTACGCACAGGATGACGGGCGGGATCAGCCTGGCGGTCACAGCGGCTGTCGCGGCCACAGTCGGAACAATGAGCGGCGGCTTTGGAAAGGTTCTGGGCATTGCCATTATTTCTACCCTTCTCCATACCACGGGCCCGGTGGGGTTTATTATCGGTGCTGTCGCCGGTCTTCTCCTGGGGGGAGGGGCTACTGTCCTTGCGAAAGATAAAATCACCGACGCTGTGAAAAAACAGAGATTCCCTGCATTTGCTACTCAACTCCTGCTGAGTGAATCAAGGATGAACCGCACTGTTGAAGAGGGAAGGGCGCAGGTGTTCGGCCTGATCAAA
>JBFKMY010000108.1:0-7389 GCA_041629615.1 Thermodesulfovibrionia bacterium
GTATCCTGTGCAAATAAGGTATTGAAAAAAAGAATGATAATGGGGAGAACTATTGCTGTACATTGCTTCATCAGTTTCTCACGGCATCTTTGTCACAGCATGTTAATTCCTGATATGTCCAGTCCTGCTCCTGCTCCTGCTTATATCTTAACCTTAACATATTTTTTACTTATGTTCACAAATATTCAAGGCATACATACCTATTTTATCTCCATGAGCATAGTTTTGATCGATATCTGTCGTGTCAGCCAGTAAAATATAAATATCTCCGTTATTATCTTTACTTTCTGCATACTGCAGAGCGGTCCTCCCGTCAATATCACGTGCATGTACATCTGCGTCACTGTCCAGAAGGACCTTCACTGTTTCAAAGTGCCCTTCAAACGCTGCTGCCATGAGGGCCGTTTCCCCGAATTTGTCATTTACATTGATGTCCGCGCCATTGTCAATCAGGGTTTTCACTATTTTATTGTGGCCTTTAAATGACGCATATATTATCGATGTTTTCCCCATACAGTTTTTATCATTTACTTCAGCACCGCCGGCCAGCAGGGTCTTCACAATGTGATCGTAACCTGCAAATGCCGAAGCCATTAAAGCGGTCTCTTTGTTAATGTCCTTCGCATTTACATCAGCTCCGCCCGCAAGCAGGGATTCTACTATTTTACGGTGGCCGGCAAATCCTGCTTCCATAAGTGCTGTTTCTTTTTTCCTGTCTTTTGCATTTACATCAGCACCGTTTTTCAGCAAAATTTTCACAATATCAGCCTGCCCGGCAAAGGCAGCTGCCATCAGGGCTGTCTCTCCATTCCTGTCTTTTGCATTGACATCAGCACCGCGGGCAAGCAGGGTCTTGACTATTGCAGTGTGTCCCATAAGTGATGCAGCCATCAATGCCGTCCCATTGTCTCTATCTCTTGCGTTTACATCAGCGCCGTAACCGAGCAAAGCATCCACTTTTTCTGTCTTTCCTTCGAATGACGCCCTTATCAGGTAGTTGTCGATACTTGCCGACGTTGCGTATGTAATACACAGGAAAGATAAACAAATAAAAAAAACTCCCGGCACTATATACAATCTATTCTTTTTCATGACAGGTTCGCCCCTCTTTCTTCCCTCACCGTAGGGTGGAGAATTATCATGTTAATAAAACAAAAGAAAGTTGTATTAATCATCACATCAACTGTTAAAAAGGCTGCAAATAATGTGCCTGTTTATGCAAAAGAGAAATGGTTTGTTTGCAGACAGTTACAGGGAATAAGGCAAGCAGTTAGTGTCTATATTCTGTCCACAATGTATAGTATATATACATAAATTGAGAAATTTGATACCTGTGAAAACCCATGAGTGGTAAGTGTCATAAATATCTTATCCGGTTCGTCTGCGCAAAGAAAGGTCTTTGCACCACTCCGCATATTTATCCAATTTCATAAAGAATATCAACGATGACCTCTGTGTCTTCATGTATGATTACTATACCGCCGACCACTTTTAATCTCACATATCCTCCCGGTATTTCGGAGAGTCGCTCTTCCAGCTCATGGGGAAGGTGTTTTGTCGCCAGTCCGGAAGGCAGTGTCCCGTTTCTTTTAAGCTGTTTTTGCAGGCCGGGAGGCAGCGTATCTTTCTTTGCCAGCCCCGGTGGCAGCGCCTTGTGTTTTGTTTTCTTTCTGCTGTAGTAGTCGTTAATAATACGAAGATCATTGTCACTAAAGACGACCTGCACGTTAACCTCATCAGTTTCAACTTTTGGGGTGCCTGAATGGATAGTGGAATAGGTCGCACATCCTGCAAGTGCAGTCAGGAGAAATAAACTAATGATATTTCTGCACACTAACTGTTTCATATAACTTCCTCCCTTTGCCATGAAGTTCACCTCAACGTATGAAGCTTCTTTCATCGGATTTTACTGGTATGTACACTATCGGTATTTTTATCTCTATCCTTGAACTTTGAATTTCTGATAAAAACACGCAATCCCGCCCATTAATGAACATTTGAAAATTACATCCTCAAGGAGAAAGAAAAAGAGAACCGCCTGTCCGGTCAGGGCTGTGATAATGCGTTACTTTCGCATTGGTTATTGAAATTCATAACCATGTTCATAACCGCATCGAGGTGTTCATACGGAGTATAAAAATGCGGAGACAGTCGGATTCCGCCTGCGCGGTGTGCACAGATCACGTTATTTTTCATCAGATACTGATAGAGTGCCGCATTGTCCCTGTCCCGTCGCCTGAATGTCACTATCCCTGCATACCGGTCGGGTCCAGGCTGTGTTATTAGTTCCAGTTCAGGCAAAGATTCTATTATTTCAATAAGATGGGCGCTTCTTTTTAAGACTTCTCTTTCAATAATTTCCATCCCCGTGTCCAACAGAAGGGACAGGCTTGCATTCAGGGCGTGTATCCCGAGCATATTGGGACTGCCGCATTCGAAACGGCGGGATGATTGTGCGGCACTCCATTCCTTTCTGTCAAAATCCCCCGCACCCTCGATCATGTGCCAGCCGTACTGTCTGAGCTCAAGGAGATCTCTTGCATCGGGATGACTGTAGAACAGGGCAAGCCCCTCGGGGCCCAGCATCCATTTATGGCCGTCAGCCATGACAAAATGGGCACCGATTTTTTGAACATCACACCGGACCGCTCCGATACTCTGTATTGCATCAACACAGAATAGAATTCCCCGCTTCCTGCAGTATTCACCAATGCGCTCAAGGTCCATGCGTAATCCCGTAGAAAACTGTACCGAGCTGATGGTGATGATTTTTGTTTTAGTGTCAACGAGGGAAAAGAGGGCGTCTTCGGGTGAGCCGGCGCTGTTGAGGTCTGCCTCACGAAATTCCACGCCCTTCCGGGAAAGCGATTCCCACACAATCCTGTTGGAGGGAAACTCCTGATTGCTGCTGACGATGTTTTCTCCCCCTTTCCAGTGTAATCCACAGGCAACGACTGAAAGGGCCTCAGATGTGCTTTTCAGCAGCGCAATATCATCTGTTGATGGAGCATTAATGATCTGTTGTGCCTGAGCACGAAGGTTTGCTTCAATCCTCATCCATTCCGGATAGAGGAGAGAACCCTGAACCATGTTTTCTTCAGCAAACTGCTGTACAGCGCGCGCCGTTCGTTCCGGCCACGGGGAAACACCGGCATGATTAAGATATATAAGATTACCACGATGGGGAAATCCATTATGAGCAGTCGTGTGCATATATTGGTATGCAACCAATTACAAAATCTCTCTGATTCCCTCGATCAAGGGAGTGTGCCGGACTATTCCCCGGGGAATAGTCATGGCTGCTCTTCTGCCTCCTTAATAATTCTGTCCACATCTTCCCTGTCAAGCACTTCCTCTTTTATAAGTGTTTCAGCCAAAGTCTCAAGGACATTTCTTTTGTTTCTCAATATTTCCTCTGCCTTCGCTTCAGCTTCTATGATTAATCTTCGAATCTCCTGGTCCATGAGCCACGCCATATCCTCGCTGTAGCGTTTTGGTTGAGCAAGCTCCATTCCCAGAAAGGGATGGTCCTCGCCCCGCCCGAGACTCAGGGGTCCCACTTTTTCACTCATTCCCCACTGGGCCACCATTTTTTCAGCAAGGGATGATGCTTCTTTCAGATCACTCTGTGCTCCTGTGCTGACATCGTCGAAAACAAGCTTCTCGGCAATCCGGCCGCCAAGCATGACAGCGAGACGGTTCATAAGATACTTCTTGGGGTAATAGTGGCGGTCTTCTTCCGGCAGCTGCTGTGTTACGCCCATGGCCATACCGCGGGGGATGATGCTTACTTTATGTATGGGGTCCGTACCGGGAAGTTCGCGGGCGACCAATGTATGTCCCGCTTCATGGTATGCGGTTATCTTCTTTTCAATATCACTGATCGTGTCTTCTCTGACAGCACCCATGAGGATCTTGTCCCGTGCTTCTTCGAAATCCTGGTTATCGATTTCCTCTTTGTTCTCCCGCGTTGCAATGAGGGCCGCTTCGTTTATAAGATTTTCCAGGTCTGCGCCCGTCATCCCCGGAGTTCCCTTTGCTATACGTCCGAGATCAATATCATCAGCCAGTGTTTTGTCCTTTGCGTGCACCTCAAGGATTGCTTTCCGGTCTTTCCATCCGGGCCTGTCTATTATTATATGTCTGTCAAAGCGTCCCGGTCTGAGAAGGGCCGGGTCAAGGACATCGGGTCTGTTTGTCGCAGCGATAACAATAACCTCCTCGTGGGTTTCAAAGCCGTCCAGTTCGCTCAGAAGCTGATTAAGCGTCTGCTCTCTTTCGTCGTGCCCGCCTCCCAGGCCGGCACCGCGGGTACGTCCGACAGAATCAATTTCGTCAATGAAAATAATACTTGGTTGTGCTGCCCGTGCTTTCAGGAACATGTCCCTCACCCGCGATGCACCCACCCCTACGAACATTTCAATAAATTCCGATGCGCTTATGCTGAAAAAGGGGACACCGGCTTCACCTGCGACAGCGCGGGCAAGAAGTGTTTTTCCTGTTCCGGGCGGACCGAACAGGAGGACGCCCTTTGGCACTTTTGCCCCCAGTTTTCTGAATTGCGAAGGGTCTTTCAGAAATTCAATGGTTTCCCTCAAGTCTTTTTTTGCATTGTCCATCCCCGCAACATCATCAAACGTAACAGCAGGTTTATGGACATCATGCAGTTTGGCCTTGCTCGCGCCAAAAGAGAAAAGCCCTCCTGCCCCCCCCTGTACCCTCTGCGCGCCCCGCATTATAAATATCCAGATGCCGATGATCAATACCCATGGAAGCAGTCCAACAATAAATTGCCAGAATGGCGATAATTGCTCCGAGGACGCAACATCAATAAATACATTTTTATCCCTGAGCATTGCGAGGAGATCCTCTCCCTGGAAAGAGGGCAGGTTGGTAGTAAAATTTTTGACGGTGACCGCCGTTGTCCCGTCCGCCAGATAGACGCTCTTTTCAGTCCGAAACTCACCTCTTACATTGAGGTTTTTTATGGTAACAGCCTGAATGTTATTTGCATTCAGCTGTTCGAGAAATTGACTGTAACTTATGGCATACTGTTTAGGCCCTCCTGCATTCTGTGTCAGAGTCCACAGGAACAGAAAGAGAAAGGATACAAACATGACTATTCCCATTTTCCACTGGGGACTTTTCATCTTGTCACTTACGTATTTTTTATAATCAGTTTTCTCGTTCATATCCCGGCATGCAATTCCTGCTAAATTGGCCTTATTATATAACAAATGCAGAGATTAAGGATTTACACCGCACGTTTATCATTGACCGGTTTATCAGGTACGTGTCAGAAACGTGCAGCTATGCTTCTGGCCTGACACTCATCGCACCATAGCGCGTCTCTCCTTTTTAATTATAAATAAGGCTTTTCTTATATTATAACAAGGCTAACAGGTCCCTGCGCACCGGAGCAATGATATACATCACAGACAGGAATGATTGACTTTCCGTATTAATTTGGTAGAATGTGGATATATATTAAAAATATGGCATCTGTTCGCACGGAGCAGGAATATAAAAATGGAAATCTGTTGAGCGGGCGGACAAGGACAGAAAGGAGAACGGGCTGCGCATGATGACCGGTAAAGAAGACCTGCTTCAATCACTTATTGAGGCGTTTCTCATGGAAAAGGGAACAAAAGTGTTTTATCAGGAGGCTGCTGATAAGGCAACAAACCCGGAGGTGAAAAAAACCTTCCGGGTCTTATCGGACTGGGAAGAAAAGCACATGGACTATATTCAGTTTCTCTACCAGTCAATGAACGGGGACCAGGAAGTTGAAAGTTTTGAAGCATTTAAAGAAAGGACCGAATCGCCCCTTACAGAGGCCGGCATCCCGATAAAAGATCTTGAAAGTAAAATGGACAAATACATTTATACGGATGAACAGGCAGCACTTGCACTGGCACTGAAAATTGAAGGCAAGGCATCCAATCTTTACTATAATTTATCCAGAAGCGCTGCCGATACAAATGTGCAGGTTGTATTTAAAGAAATGGTAGACCAGGAAGCGCGGCATATTGAATATTTAAAACAGATGAAAGCAAAACTGACTGAAGCGCATAAATGAACCGGAAAGAGGGAGGCTTGAAAAAATGAATGCATTTGAAATTGCAAAAAAGATGGAAACAGACGCCATAAAGTTCTATTCCGAAGCAGCGCAAAAGACACAGTATCCGGCAGGGAAAAAGATGTTTGAGACAGTGATAAAAGACGAAAAAAGGCATCTTGAAATGGTCACCAGCCTGCTTAAAGGAATGGATGTTCACATGGAAGATGTGCATCCTGTCAAGAACATCAAGACCGTTTTTGAGGACATGCGCGACGAAATGATGGAAAAGGTCAAAGCAACAACCGATGAACTGGAAGCCTTTAAGATTGCAATGCAGATGGAAAAGGAGGGGCTTGAGTTTTATCGAAAATTATTGTCCGAAGCAACATCAGAAAAAGAAAAAGACCTCTATACGAAACTCGCACGGGAAGAAGAGCAGCATTATACTATCTTCGCCAATACCTATGATTTTTTACATGATACGGGAAACTGGTTTATGTGGGATGAATACAGTATTGTTGAAGGATAAAAGGGACAGTGAGAACAGCTAAAGGAGGGATTATGGGCTACACAAATGTGGCATTAATGGACAAGATCAGAGAGATGTATCCTGATGTGCAGAAAAACAATATCAGCCTCGGTCTTGACTTCAATAAGGATAAAAATGCATATGTTATAAAGTTAAATAAAAAATCCCATGAACTCACCACCTATCTGGATAAAAAGGATGCTGACGAGTGCATGGAGGGGATAAAATGCGTGCATCTGGGCATAAAGATCGGTGAATTCATCAAGAATTTTGAATTATAGATCCTGGAGCAGGTATCCCGTTGAGACCTATGCCCTGATCATTGTATGCTCATACGAAGGAGAAGAAGTGAGGTGCCGTTGAACATTTCTGATCTTTTTACCCGCGTCGACAAATTAAGTGTTGAAGAAGCAAGGAAAATACTGGATGAAAAAGACGGGAAGAGCGCAACGCTCCTGGATGTTCGCGAACCGGCAGAATACAAAGCCGGGCATATCCCCGGCGCCAGGTTCATTCCTCTTTCGACCCTGCCGGACAATTCAGACACATTAGATGCATCGGGGACAATTATAGCCTACTGCAAGAAAGGCCCGAGAAGCAGGTCTGCTGCTGCATTACTGAGACGTCAGGGGTTTAATGATGTGTATTATGTGGATGGCGGAATTGATGCATGGAACGGACTGGTTGCCTCAGGGAATTATGAAGCGGGATTATTTTTACTTGAAGGGAAAACATCACTTGAGGATCTTGTCATACTTGCCTGGTCTCTGGAAGAAGGAACGGGGCGTTTTTATTCTCA
>JBFKMY010000109.1:0-7367 GCA_041629615.1 Thermodesulfovibrionia bacterium
CCCGGCAGGACGCTGTTGTGGTAAAAGTGAGCAAGCCAAAACAGGACATGCGTTTTGATGTTCCTGCCGTGGGACTTGAGACCCTTCGTTCCATGAAAGCCGCTGCTGCGAACGTTTTGGCCCTGGAAGCCTCTCAATGCATAATCGTTGACAAGGAGAACTTTCTTAAAGAAGCTGACAGGGCAGGCATTGCAGTCATAGGGATCACTGCAGGACATAGATAACCTGCTGTCTTTTTTTATTGTTGCCCCTGCCCTTCCATCCGATCATTCAGACAGCAGCGCAGGAGATGAGAAAAGGAGAGAAAATGAAAAGATTGCGGGCATTCATCTGGATGCTGATATGTGGAATGGCCTTCATTGCAGGCTGTTCAGGAATGCAAAAAGTGTCCTCAACAACACCTGTCCAGGACCTTGAAGCTCCTGAGTGGGTCATGAAAGGGAGCGGCGCTTTCGGGGGAGATAAAGGGAAGGTGTTCTATGGAGTAGCCTCGTTTCCCCCGATCAAGAACTTCTCCCTTCATCGTATAGCAGCAGACAACCGGGCACGAAATGAAACTGCAAAAGTCTTTCAGATCTACACTGCCTCTCTCATGAAAGATTATGCAGCATCAGCCGTTGCGAACGATCCGACCGTGACCTCTCACGTGCACCATGTGGAACAGGCAATGAAGACGGTAACGGCCATGACATTGTCGGACGTGGAAATCATCGACCACTGGCAGCACCCTGCCTCGGAAGAGATCTTCTCTCTTGCCAGACTTGACCTTGAGTCATTCAAGGACAATTTTGACAAAGTGCAGACTCTTGACGGTAGAGTAAAGGATTATATCAGGGACAACGCAGACAGGATGCATACGGAACTCGCGGAAGAAGATGCCCTGCAAAAAGGTGAATAACACCATGGCACAAAACAAATGCCAGTATCTGAGCCCTTAATAGTTTTTGGGGGCAATTTTTATTTCAACGCGACGATTCATCTGGCGGCCTGCCTCTGTTTCATTTGTCGCAACCGGACGTGACTCCCCAAAGGTGACCGTCTCTACCCGGGTACGATCGACCCCTTTCTGCACAATCAGATCCTTAACAGCAACAGCCCGTCTCGCGGCAAGCTCTAAATTATACTGTTCTGACCCTGTACTGTCAGTATGGCCTTCCACCCTGATCACGGTCTCGGGATATTGAAGCATTATGTTTGAAATGCGGTCAATTTCCGCATAGAGACCGGGCCTCACCAATGCGGAATCATGATCGAAGGTGATATCTCCCCTGAGCGTGATCGCCAGAAGATTACCTTCACGGCGTACGGCGGCAGCTTCTGAATCGGCCAGGGCCTTCCTCATATCCCTTTCCTGATTGTCCATCATTCTGCCGACTCCGGCACCTGCCGCTCCCCCGATTGCAGAACCAATAGCTGCGCCTATGAGCGTGCCTTCCGTATCCTTGCCTATTAATTGACCAATAAGTGCTCCTGCTAATGCTCCTCCTCCGGCGCCTGCAAGCGCCCCCTGTCCCGTCTTGCTGCCTGTGGCACATGAAGTACATAAGAAAAGAGCAATAACGCCCGATAAAACAAGCCGTTTCATAACAGCATAACCTCCGGAATGAAAACAGTGCTCCATAATTCCTCCCTGTTATACATGGTGTATTTCCCTTATGAGAATTGTCCTTCGTACGTATAAATAAAAATAGGTCATCTTCCTTCTCATGTATATCATTATCACATATTTCTCCAGATATCAAGTAGCTGCATACGGAACCTGTTGATAAATATAAATATTTTAAAGATAAATTATTACGTTAGCAATAATTTCAGGTCAGGACATGGAAATACCGCGGTTATACCGCTTTTAATATTTCTGAACTTTGAGGTACTATTAATGTCGGTTTCATTCATTGTATAGTAAAATACATAGTCAAAACACGGGATATGGAAGATGATTAATGTGGGAGTAATAGGCGTCGGATCGATCGGGCAGCACCATGCCCGGATATTTTCAGCCCTCGATGATGTCAATCTTGTTGGCATCGTTGACGCTGACAGTGCACGGGGAGAAGAAATTGCGTCAAAATATGGTTGCAGGGCCTATACCAGCTATAAGGAGATGATCCATTCCGTTGACGCTGTCAGCATTGCTGTGCCTACCACGTTGCATTTTCAGATAGGGATGGATTGTCTGAAGCACAATAAAAGCATCCTTGTTGAAAAACCGGTTACCACTTCGCTCGAAGAAGCTGACAGACTTATTTCAGAGGCTGAAAAAAGAAGTCTGACCTTTCAGGTCGGTCATCTTGAACGATTTAACTCGGGGGTCTCCATGATAAGCACCATGGTGAATAAACCTAAATTTATCGAATCCCAGCGCCTCTCGCCCTTTCTCGGAAGAGGAGTGGACGTTGATGTGACCCTTGACTTAATGATACATGACATAGATATAATACTAAGTTTGGTAAATTCCGAGATTGCTGACATCCGTGCAACAGGAGCCAGGGTCCTTACGGAAAATATAGATATTGCCCATGCGTGGATAGAGTTCAAGAATGGCTGCATAGCAGAATCGGTATCAAGCAGGATAGCAAGGGGGAAAAAAAGACGTCTGAAAGTGTTTCAGCAAAACGCCTATATCGACCTTGACTATCAAAGCCAGGAAATAACGTGCTATTCAAAAACGAACGGCAGCGTTGGAAAGGAAATCAAAAAACCGGAGGAAAAGGAACCGCTCAAAGAACAGCTCATCTCTTTTATTGAGTGCATAAAAAACAAAAGCCGTCCGCTCGTTTCCGGACATGAGGGGAAAGAGGCACTCAAAATCGTTTTGAAAATATCAGAGATCGTAAATGAGCACAAGCTTTCCGTCTGAAATTAATGATATGAATAAAACGTTACTCAATACACCTCCAATACCCATGCTCGACCTGAAGGCCCAGCATGAACCAATCAAGGAAGAAATAAAGACCGCTCTCAAAAATATACTTGACAGCGGAAGGTTCATCCTTGGAAACAATGTATCGTCCTTTGAGCAGGAAGTCGCTGCATACAGCAACGCCAAAGGGGGAGTCGGACTCGGCTCGGGAACTGATGCCCTCTACCTTGCATTGAGAGCGTTAGATATTAAACAGGGAGATGAAGTTATTACCACGCCCTTTACCTTTATTGCGACCGCCGAGGCAATTACCTATGTCGGAGCAACTCCGGTATTTGCAGACATAGACAGGGAAACGTTAAACATAATTCCTTCCAGAATCGAAGAAAAGATTACACAAAGGACCAAAGCCATTATTGTCGTCCACCTCTTCGGCCTGCCGGCAGACATGGATGAAATAATGGATATTGCAGTAAAACACAATCTGAAAGTCATTGAAGACTGTGCACAGGCCTTTGGAGCAAAATACAGGGGCATTCCTGTTGGCAGTATCGGTGACGCCGGATGTTTCAGTTTTTATCCGAGCAAAAACCTGGGTGCCTACGGTGACGGCGGCATGATGATATCCAATAATAGTGAGGTCTATGAAAAGGTAAAACTTCTGAGGAATCATGGGACGACCGGCCCCTATGAGCACAGTTTTATCGGGTATAACAGCAGGCTTGATGAAATCCAGGCCGCCATTCTCAGGATTAAATTAAAGCATATTGATACCTATAACATGAAACGGCGGAACATTGCATCCCTGTACACGTCCCTTCTCGGAAATGCGGTGAAATGTCCTGTTGAAATTAAGGACAGAACCCATGTGTATCATCAATACACAATAATGACTCCGAAGAGAGCAGAGGTGGCACATGCCCTTCAGGAGAGCAATATATCATCGGTAGTGTATTATCCTGCTCCCCTTCACGTTCAGAAGGCCTTTCACTATCTGGGATATACCTCCGGGGACTTTCCTGCAAGCGAGTCAGCGGCAAATGAAGTCATGTCACTGCCCATCTATCCGGAGCTTGAATCTGAGAAGGCACAGATAATTGCAGAGGTTATTCTGAAGGCACTAAAGCGTTAGGAATCACTCATGAATTGTCAACTGTAGCGGATGAAGGGTCTTTCCCGCTACCATGGATTGCACATCTGGATATTCCCGGCCAGGTATTTTATTCTTCAACCTTTATGACCTGCCCTACGTGCAGACGGGTACTCTTTAACGCATTAATCTGTTGAATTGTCTTCGTGTTCGTCTTGAATTTTTTGGCAATGAGCCAGAGAGAATCACCCTTTTTCACGCGATACTTCCCCCCCGGAAGAAGGCTGGCCTGTGAGGAAGCATAGGTCCGGCCTGCAGGACTGCCTTTAAGTGGGATCTTTAATTTCTGGCCCACACGTATAAAATGTTTCTTCCGGATATTGTTTGCCCTGACAATCCTGCTTACACTTGTGCGATATCTCAGAGCGATGACAGACAACGTTTCTCCCTTTCGCACCCGGTGATACACATATTCACTCTTTGGCGGGGTCCATTCGGGTATCTCATGGACATGGGCAAGAAATACGTTTTTCCTGTCCGCAGGAATTTTAAGTGCATACTGAGCAGACGGTGTCGCCTTGTGGCGGAGTTCAGGGTTTAAATCGATCAACTCCTGTAACGTGACCCCGATTTTCTCTGCCACGGCCTTTAACTGAACAGGTTTTTCGATAGTCACTGTCTCGTATGAAAGAGGACTGTCCGGTTCTTCCAGCGTAAAGCCGTATCGGGCGGGGTCCTTCAGGATATGAAGGGTAGCCAGAAAGCGTGGAACATACCGGGCCGTTTCATAGGGAAGCTGCTGATAAAGGTCCCAGAAATTATCAAGATAATTAATCTTCTGATCACGTATTTTTCTTAACACCCTTCCTTCTCCGCAGTTATATCCGGCAAGGACGGTTGTCCAGTCACCAAATATCTGGTGCAGCTCTTTTAAATACGCAATTGCTGCGGCAGTCGCTTTTTCAGGATCCAGTCTTTCATCAATCCAGGTGTCCCTTTTCAGACCGAATTTATAGCCTGTTGAAGGGATAAACTGCCACAGGCCAAGTGCCCGCGCGCGTGAGAGCGCCTTTACCTTAAACCCGCTCTCAATGAGCGGAAGCCATGCAAGATCTTCCGGCAGACCGGCCTCTTTCAGGGACGCGAGAATGTTGGGCATATACCGGCCCGAGCGTTTATAGGACTCAATGAAAAATCTCCGTTCAGGGCCCTGAAACCGTTTAATCTCCTTTTCCACATTTTCGTTCATTGTCAGGGGAATTTCATTATGATTGCCGTTGACCGCAGTATACCGCGACGCATAAATCTCCAGAATTCTCCTTGAGATCGTGAAACGTAAATCTTCCTTTTGCTGAATAAGATCGGGACTGCTGTCAGTTTTGACTTTTATAACGAGGGTGTGCGCCTCATCAAGGGTGGCTATTGCCTTTTCAAGGTTCCCTTCAGACCAGTACTCCTGAGATGCATTAATGAAATCCAGGGCAGTATCAAGAAGGGTCTGACCGTTTTCTTCGTTCTCTTCGGCCCTGACATGTTCATCTGGATCTATTTTTACGCTTTCACTATTCTCTGCACTCCGGGCGTTCAGAGAATGATTTTCATTGCTGTACTCATTATTCTCATCACTGCAGCCGCTGAATTCCAGACAGTTGCCATACCCCATATTTTCGTCGAGATTACTCCCGGCAAAAATATCCCCATAGGACGATTCGATGGTATTGTCAATAAAAATCAGGGGCGCGGTCTCAGGCATGGCATCGTCATGTTGACTCTGTATGTGGGTTTTGTTAAGACTGCACCCAAAAGACAAAAGAACAAACAGCAGGGGGATATATCTGACCACGAAATGTTTCATAAAACTTCCTTGAGTACTCTGACACATTCTTTTAACCATGATGGCGCTTACCTTATTATTACCCATCTTTCCAGATAAAAAAGTTTTGTATGCTCC
Source organism: Thermodesulfovibrionia bacterium (assembly GCA_041629615.1). Lineage (GTDB taxonomy): Bacteria > Nitrospirota > Thermodesulfovibrionia > UBA6902 > UBA6902 > JBFKMY01. Next base: position 5,905 of record JBFKMY010000109.1, read on the forward strand.
ATAAAGTCAAGAACTGCCAAAACTCCTTTCATTTTACTTATTCGGATACTATTATGCAAATATTTAGCAAAATCCATTCCCCAGTTCCACAAAATAATTTATTTGTTAAAAAACATTTAAAAATAACATGTTTGATTTATGGCCCTCTCCCCTTCAATGTCATGGTAATGACAACCGTCAGCTGAATGATCCGAATCCCGACGTACTTCATTAGTAATGCGCTGCTTATCATATCCACAGTGTTTACTTAAGACCGTTATTTTTATAAAATAGACAGGCTATGAAGAGTATGAAGAATACTATTGCGTTAATTACCGGAAGTTCGAGAGGTATCGGCAGGGCAATAGCACTTAAATTTGCCCGGGCAGGTGCAGATATCGTTGTCAATTATCGCAAATCAGGAGGCTCCTCGCAGGCCCAGGCAGAAGAACTCTGTAAAGAGATTGAGGGTCTTGGATGCCGCGCCGTGATGATTCAGGCTGACATTTCGGCAAGAGATTCAGTGAAACAGTTATTCAGCGAAGTAGAGGAAAAAATGGGAAAACTGGATTACCTTGTTCTCAACGCAGCCAGGGCCCCCTTTAAACCAATTGAGAAACTGTTTGAAAGGGAACTGAGACAGCTTGTAGACACCAATTATGTGGGCAACATATTTTGCATTCAGGCAGCACTGCCCATGCTCGAAAAGACCGAAGGAAGGGTGGTATTTATATCAAGCCTTGGAAGCCGTTATTACAATCAGGCCTACCCTCTCGGAAGCATGAAGGCAGCGATGGAGTCTGTGATCAGGGATTGTGCAGAGGGCCTTCGCAAAAAAAAAATATCCCTCAATGCAGTGTGCGGAGGCATCGTCAAAACCGACTCTTTCAAGGTGTTGCGGCAGTTCTGGGACAACATAGACCTGCTCCCGGAAGAACTTTTTGTTGAGCCCGAAGAAATTGCCGATGTAGTACTGTTTTTATGCAGTCAGGCAGGCCGGGGGATTGCAGGACAGACAATTGTTGTGGACAGGGGGCTCAGCAACGCAATTTGCAGAACACCGGGGAACTAGCGCATAAGACCCGCAGCGGGATTCAAGTGACAGGCTAATGCACTGGCACGTCAAATACAATTAAGGAGGTAGTATGAGCCAGCAACTTATTACAGAAGAAAAAGTATTGGAAGAGTTAAAGAAAGCCATCATTGAAACGCTGAGAGTCGATGAACACCTGATTAAGCCTGAGAGTTCCCTGATAAACGATCTCGGCGCCGAGTCTCTCGACTTTCTTGACATAAATTACCGGTTGGAGCAGGCATTCGGGATGAAAATGGCACGCCATTTCGTTCTTGAACATATAGAAGAAATGTTTGGTGAAGGTACTGCTATAGATGAAGACGGCCGGTTAACGGAAAAGGCCATAGCACTGCTGAAGATCCGCTTTGGCGACCGCATGCCCGATTTACGGCCCGGAATGGACATGGAC
>JBFKMY010000110.1:0-7342 GCA_041629615.1 Thermodesulfovibrionia bacterium
GGGAATCTGATGTATACGGTACGAAGACACTCAGGGAAATAAATGCATCCATAAAAAAACTCGCCTCCGATCTTGGCGTTGAAACGGATATACGGCAGTCCAATCACGAAGGGGAGATAGTCGATATGATCCAGAAGGCAAAGGGTTTCTCTGCTCTTGTCATCAATCCTGCTGCCTATACGCATACCAGTGTCGCGATAAGGGACGCAATTGCTGCCGTAGAAATACCTGCGGTGGAGATTCACCTCTCCAATATTTATAAAAGGGAAGAATTCAGACATACATCGCTCATCTCGCCTGTTGCATACGGACAGATTGCGGGCTTTGGACCGGACAGCTACCTTCTTGGATTAAGGGCTGCTGTCACGCTTGCACATAATGCAAAAAAAAGCACTTCTCAGAAAACAGCTCAAAAAAAATAAAGTCGATGGATTCCTGGTAACCGATCTCACAAATGTGAAATATCTTACAGGATTTACCGGCTCATCAGGGTTTATTGTTCTTACGCAGCGACATGCAATTTTTGTGACCGATTTCCGTTATCAGGAACAGGCAAGGCATGAGGTGACAGGATACAGTATTACCATTGGACAAAGGGAAAGAAGCGGCGAGATAAAAAATATCTGTGACGTTTACAGGATAAAAAAACTGGGCATTGAAGAAGATACCATCCTCTACGGTTTTTACAAAAAGCTTGTGAAAAAAAAGATCAAGCTCAAACCCCTGGCCAATGTTGTAGGATCACTGCGTAGTATTAAATCTTCCGGCGAACTTGCTCTGATAAAGGCATCTGTTAAACGGGCAGAGTCAGCATTCAGAAAATTAGTGCCCTTTATCAGGACAGGAACAACTGAGCGAAAACTTGCCTTAAAATTCGAGGAGTTACTAAAGCGCGAAGGTTGCATAAAACTGCCCTTTGAGGTTATAGTAGCATCTGGTCCAGTATCAGCCCTCCCTCATGCCAGACCTACCAGCAGGAGATTACGTAAAGGAGATCTCGTTGTATTTGACTGGGGCGGAGAGTGTGAAGGCTATTATTCGGACATGACAAGAACGGTGCTTATTAAAGGCCGTGATATGTCCAGACAGAAGGAATTATACTACAATGTTCTTGAGGCCCAGAAGAGGGCAATTGCATCTGTGGTCCCGGAAATAAAAGCAGCTGCGATAGACGCTGCTGCGAGGGATTATATAAAGCAGACGGGATATGATGATTTTTTTGGACACGGCACCGGACATGGTGTAGGACTTGCAGTTCACGAAAAACCTGTTGTATCATGGCGTAGTAGCGAAATCATAAAAGAAGATATGGTGTTTACCATAGAGCCGGGCATCTATATCCCGGACTACGGCGGTGTCAGGATAGAGGACATGGTCATTGTCAGGAAACAGGGGGCTGAATTATTGACTTCCCTGCCGAAAAAATTAAAAATTCTCGAGGTATAATCAATGATATCTACCAGTGACTTCAGAAAAGGTGCCAAGATTGAATATAAGGGGGCACCCCACGAAATAATGGATTTCCAGCATCACAAGATGGGAAGAGGTGGTGCCATAGTCAGAACGAAACTCAAGAATCTTATCACCGGGAGTATATTCGATGATTCATTTAAGGGAGGAGAAAAATTCAGCACTCCCAACCTTGAAGAAAGGACAATGCAGTATCTGTACAACGATGGTGATCACTATCATTTTATGGACAATGAAACCTATGAGCAGACGCCTCTGACCGCGGAGCAGCTGGGGGATGCCAGGAGGTTTCTTAAAGAAAATATGGATGCAAAAATGCTTTTCTACAGCGGATCTCCCATAGCAGTCGAGGTACCCATGTTTGTCGAACTGGCCATCACAAAGACCGATCCCGGCTTTAAGGGCGACACCGCAAGCGGAGGGAGTAAGCCGGCTGTTCTCGAATCAGGAGTCACCGTAAAAGTGCCTTTTCACCTCAATGAAGGTGATATTATTAAAATTGATACAAGGACCTCTGAATACATTGAAAGGGTCAAATAATCTGCGGGCCATGGGTGATGAGCCCAATGCTTCAGAATAAAGACGTCAATTAAACTCAGACAAAACACGGGGAACGACATGGAACTTGATGAAATTAAGCACCTCATAGAACTTTTGCAGGACACTGATATCACAGAACTTATGATTGAAAGAGAAGGGTCAAAACTCAAGATTAAAAGAGAAAAGTATTTTTCATCCTTTGAAACGGTACCGTCTGCAGTCAACCCTCCTGCTCATGAAACGGTATCGCCGAAGGGGGAAGACAGTAAGGAACAGAGCTACATTACCATTACCTCTCCTATTGTCGGCATATTTCACAGGGCCCCCTCACCGGAATCGCCCCCCTTTGTTGAAGCGGGGAGTTCCGTCAGAAAAGGGCAGGTGCTCTGCATAGTCGAGGCAATGAAATTAATGAATGAAATCGAGAGTGATACCGATGGCATTATCACTGAAATCCTCATTGAAAACGGACAGCCTGTCGAGTATGGAGAACCGCTCTTCCATATACAACCCGCGTCATGAGTGTATTTAAGAAAGTTCTTATAGCCAACAGGGGCGAAATTGCTTTAAGAATAATCCGCGCCTGCCATGAACTCGGCATAAGGACTGCCGTTGTTTATTCCGAAATCGACAGGAACACATTGCCTGTCAGGCTGGCCGATGAGGCGGTTTGCATAGGACCGGCATCTGCAGCGCAGAGTTATTTAAATATCCCTGCCATAATCAGCGCGGCTGAGATTACCGATGCTGAAGCAATTCATCCGGGATACGGTTTCCTCGCTGAAAATTCACATTTTGTTGAGGCATGTACCGCTTCAAAAATAACCTTTATCGGTCCTTCCGCTGAGAATATACGCATTGGCGGAGATAAATCGAGGGCCCGTCAGATAATGATCAAGAAAGGGATTCCCGTTGTTCCGGGGAGCGAAAAGCCCGTTCTCAGTGAAGACGACGCAGTGAAAGTGTCAAGGAAGATAGGGTTCCCGGTAATTTTCAAGGCCTCTGCCGGAGGCGGAGGCAAAGGGATGAGAATTGTCCGGAATGAGCAGGAATTGACCCAGATGTATCACATGGCCCAGAAGGAAGCCTTTGCGGCCTTTGGAAACGGGGACCTCTATATTGAGAAATATATTGATGATATGAGGCATATAGAAGTCCAGATCCTCGCTGATAACCGGGGCAACATGATCCATTTAGGAGAACGGGAGTGTTCGATCCAGAGGAGACATCAAAAACTCCTCGAGGAAGCGCCTTTTATTTTTGCCGATTCCAGGTTCAGAAAGAAAATCGGAGACCTGGCGATAAAGGCGGCAAAGGCCTTTAAATATAGAAATGCAGGCACCATTGAATTTATTCTCGACAGGAACAATCAGATTTACTTTATGGAGATAAACACGAGGATTCAGGTAGAGCATCCGGTCACCGAAATGGTAACGGGGGTTGATATAATCAAGGAACAGATCAAACTTGCTGCAGGAGAGACCCTTTCTCTGAAGCAGCAGGAGATCAAATTTTCGGGACATAGCATTGAATGCAGGGTAAATGCGGAAGACCCTGAAAGATTCATCCCCTTCCCCGGGAAGATAACATTATTTGTATCGCCCGGAGGGAGCGGTGTCAGGACAGACACCGCTGCGTATTCAGGATGGACAGTGCCGGCACACTATGACTCCCTCCTCGCAAAGGTAATAGTGCACGGGAAGGACAGGCAGGAGGCCATTGTAAGAATGAAAAGGGCACTGGACGAATTTATTATTGACGGAATAAAATCTACCATTCCATTCTTTCAAAAAATTCTCAACGATGCGGACTTCATAAGCGGTAATATATCGACACAGTTTCTTGAGCGAATAAATGCACAAAAGCAGGATGCGGGTATATGAGCTTCGGTGTATGCAGTAATGACATGTATCACGTCACATAACCCCATATCATATCTTGAGAAGAGTATTCAGAAAAAGCAACCCCCTCTACCTGATAACCGATACCGGGACAGCAGGTCTGTCCCATATTGAAATAGCCCGCCGGGCCATAGACGCGGGCATACGCACCCTGCAATTGAGGGACAAGAATCTTCCTAAAAAAGAGTTGTACGGCGTGGCGGAGCGCATTGCTGAATTAAGCGTCAGAAACAGGGTGACGTTTATCATTAACGATCATATTGACATCGCGCTTGCGGTAAATTCCGACGGAGTTCATCTGGGGCAGGATGACATGCCGCTGGAAGAGGCAAGACGCCTGATGGGCAAAGGGAAAATAATCGGCATCTCAACGCATACGCTGCCTCAGGCCATTAAGGCCCGGGAAGGAGGTGCCGATTACATAGGCTTTGGGCCCATGTTCCCGACAGCGACAAAAAATGCCGGAAATCCGAAGGGAGTCGAGAGATTAAGGAAAATCAGACAGCACCTGGACATTCCGATAGTTGCAATCGGAGGCATAACATGGGAGAATGTACATGAGGTCATGAAAGCCGGGGCTGATGCTGTTGCGGCAGTTTCAGGCATTTTAAGGGGTGATATCATGGAAAACACGGGTCATTTCATGAAAGCCCTTCACAAAAAGAACATACCATGTATCGTTTAATACAGAAAGCCCTTCTGATCATTCTTCCCTTTTTTACCCTTGGACTCTCATCGGGTCCTTCTACGGAAACTGCCCCTGCGGACACTGACAAAACAGCTGTTCAAAGAATGAGAATGGTTGAAGACCAGATTGTACACAGGGGCGTAAAAGACGGACGTGTCCTTGATGCAATGAGGAAAATTCCGAGGCATCTTTTTGTTGACACTTCCCTGAAGGGCAAAGCATATGGCGATCATCCCCTTCCTATCGGCGAGGGGCAGACGATCTCTCAACCCTATATCGTCGCCTTGATGACAGATGCATTACATCTTGCCCCCTCTGACAGGGTCCTTGAAATAGGAACGGGGTCAGGATACCAGGCAGCTGTTCTTGCCGAGATCGTCAAGGAAGTGTACTCAATTGAAATCAAGGAAGGTCTTACCAGGAGGGCACAAAGCCTTTTGGAGGACCTTGGTTACACAAATATTAAAACGAAATGTGCCGACGGTTACTTTGGATGGGAGGAGTATGCACCCTTTGACGCAATCATCATTACCGCGTCCGCAAACCACATACCTCCTCCTCTGATTAAGCAATTGAAAGAAGGAGGGAGGTTGATTATTCCACTGGGAAGCACGCTCTATTATCAGACACTGACCCATGCAACAAAAAGAGGCGGTGAACTCGATGTTATTCAAATGGGAGGAGTAGTCTTTGTTCCTCTGACCGGAGAGGGAGAGCGGAAATAACGTCAATTATTCTGATATCATATAAATAGTATTTGTGCTATAGTATTACAACTTTTTAAGTTGTAACAAGCCTCATGACTTTAGGGCTGTGAGACTATTTCCTGATTGTAATAGAGAGGTAAAAGTATGGAAAGAAAGCTATACGTGGGGAGTATTTCATTTAATGCAACAGAGGAAGATCTTATGAAATTCTTCTCGGAAGTCGGAAAAGTAGAATCGGTCAAGATTATAACCGATGCAAATACCGGCCAGTCCAAGGGCTTTGCTTTTATAGAAATGGCCTCAGAGGATGAAGCAAAAAAGGCCATTTCAGACCTCAACGGTGCATCATTCATGGAAAGAACCATCGTGGTAAATGAAGCACGACCCAGGCAACCGAGAGACAACAGAGGTTTCGGTCCAGGCAGGGGTGGTTATGACAGCCGGGGGAAAGGAAGAGAAGGCGGTTTTGGACATAAGGGAAAAGGGGCCGGACCGGGGAGAAGAGGGAGAAGATAGAAGATATTGGAGATTAAGGTCAAAGGGAATAATATAGAAAAAGCAATACGTGATCTAAAACTCAAACTTCAGAAAGAGGGGATATTCAAAGAACTGAAGACACGAAGGTATTATGAAAAGCCTTCTGTTAAAGAGAAACGAAAAAGAATCGAGGCCCGCAAGAAAAGAATGAAGGCCTTCAAATTTAAAAGATCATTTTAACAACAGGGAAAGAAGACTGCAAAAACAATTAAATACTTATCTGGAACGTTTCTTTTTGGCGTACTTTATGCCGATCTGATAAGAAATACGCGCGTGGTTGGCCGGCTTTTCATCGTTTTTACCCTTACAGACCATTGTACCTTTAAATGATTTCTTGCGCTGCTTTATATTTCTGGCAATCAAAGGAGTTAAGTCAAAGCCCCCGCCTTCACATCCTTTTATCATGCATTCCATGTTGAAATAAGCGTAACTGGAACGAAACACATTGACCGTTCGCTGCATGAGGACAGGATTTTCCGTATTATGATAGTATGTCATCTGGATGATCATACCTTCAACATTCGGGAAGCGGTCAGACACCAGACCGGCATCCAGTTTAAGCTGCTTTTTAACCTCCATTTTTTTCAAGTGATCCTGTCTTTGTATCATGTTCTCCTTTGTATCATTTGAACGTCTTCTGCTGTTAAAATGATAATAAATAATAAAAACAGTCAGTTATGACCTGAACAGGGAAATAAAACATAAAAACGTTGACATATAATAGCAATTTTTATTGATAATGTCCAATATACCGATATCTTGCCGGTATGTGTATGTATCAGAAATTATGAATAACGCGGCAGGAACCTCCCGCTGACCCCGAGGACATCGGCTTACGTCTGATGGTGATAAAGACAGAAATGATAAGAAGGTATCCCACCTTGCCGTGTAGAAAAAAAACTATAAACCCTGTATTCCAGGTGGGTGCCCAGAAAGGAAGATCAGGCTTCCCCGAAGGTGCTCAACACTTGCCTTCCGCCGGCTCCCAAAAATTATTCGGTCGGAATAAGTTTCCCTTTCCATCACGAACAAGGCAGGTAACGTAATTACATGCTCTTCGTATTAGTTAACACTAAAATCGAATATTTAGCAAATAAATAATTGTTATCCCGTTAATAATAAATTCTAATACCTCCGGAGAGGTCCTGTATTCAATAAAAATCCTGATGCCACAGGGTCTTCCGGACAAAGCCGGGGACGTTACTTCTTTACGCCGTATTTTTTCCGCACATCTTTAATCTTCCCGCAGGCATAATCACCCTCGGGGCAGGGCGCATAGAGACAACCGGGACCTGCCTTATCAAAAATTGTGGGAGCAATTTTCTTGACGAGCTTTAACATTTCCTCTGACATCATCCTGATTTCCCACTGGGCACGGTTACAGCACCTCTGCCTGAAGAAATGGAGTAGTTCCCTTGCATTCATGGAAACCATTATTTTCGTTTCAGCAGCATTGGGAAGGATAAAACGGGCGTCCTGGTTTGCTGATTCGCCCTTTA
>JBFKMY010000111.1:0-7271 GCA_041629615.1 Thermodesulfovibrionia bacterium
AATCATGGTCCAGCAGAAAACAGAACAGCCGTCCGGTTCGTTGACAGACCTGGTCCTTGTCGGTACGGCAGTGGGTCCGGAGAAACTGAGCTATGCACTCTTTAAAGACAAGTCCCGGTCAAATGAGCATGCAGTTGTCAGGTACAGAGAAAAAGTATTCAATTATGGCGTAGTAACAAAAATCACCATGTCATACGTTGAAATAGAACAGGACGGTGAAAGGTATACCCTTACCTTTCCGACGGAACAAGAGGTTGCAGGGAATAAAACTCCCCGCAGTGAACGCCAGCCTGCCCGGCAAAGCTCTTTTGCAAGAAAAGTCGGTGAACGGGAATATGTCCTTGACAGCCAGAGCGTCCAGAAGTCACTGGAAAATCCGGAAAAGATACTGACCGATGCACGGCTGTTGCCGAATTTTATAAACGGCAAACAGGAGGGATTCAAAATCAGTGAAGTCGTTCCTGACGGACTCTACAGCAGTCTTGGTCTGAGCAATGGTGATATTCTGTTACGGGTAAACGGTCTTGAAATATCAAACCCCGAAGTTGCAATGCAGGCCATGACTGCCCTCAGGGGAATGAACAAGGTGAATCTTGATATAATACGGGACGGCACAAATATGTCCATGAGTTACCAGATGAGGTAACCTTCCCGTATCTTCTATTTGACAATTGCATGCCGATATTTGATAATTGATAAGCCTGTGAAAAATCATTCAAAATCAAAATCCTGAGGTGAAGGCACTATTTATGAAAATCATTAAACTGACGCTTGTATTGTCTGCAGTCATTTTAATTGCATTGACAGTCCCTTCCCTGTTATCAGCCGACAATAAGAAAGGTCCGGGAGCGGGGAGGTCCGGTCCCGGGATTGCCTTTAATTTTGTCGACGTTGAAATCCCTACAGTCATCAAATTTATCAGCGAGATTACGGGCAACAATTTCCTGTTTGATGAAAGAATAAAGGGGAACATCACGATAATAGCGCCGACAAAATTGTCCATAGATGAATCATTTAATCTCTTCACGTCTGTGTTAAGCCTTAAAGGGTTTACCATTATCCCCTCGGGATTGAAGACCTACAAAATCATCCCTTCATCCCTTGCAAAGCAGTCAGGAATGATCTCTCCCGATGAGGAACTGCTCGTCAATGAAGGATACATTACCAAGCTTATCCCACTGGATAACATCAAGGCAGCCGAGGCATTGCAGTTTCTCCGGCCCATTGTTTCCCGGGACGGCCATATATCTGATTTCGGGCCCCGCAACATGCTGCTGATCGTTGATTCCGGTATTAATATTGATAAAATTATCTCCATCCTCAGACTGATTGACAAGCCCTCCGTAAGGGAAGAAGAGGCAAGGATCCATGTCCATTTTCTCGAACACGCAGATGCTACCGATCTTGCGAAGGTATTACAGGGAATCATAAAGGACCTTCAGACATCCTACAAGACCGCCCAGCGGGGCAAACAGAAAAACGGCGTTGCTGAAGCTCCTCCGATATTAAGTGTTACTCCTGACAAGGCAACCAATGCACTGGTTATTGTCGCGCCATACTCTGATTACCGGAACATTTTTCAGGTGATCAGGACCCTTGACAGAAAGAGAAAGCAGGTCTTTGTAGAGGCAATGATCGTTGAAGCCTCGATAGATAAACTGAAAGACCTTGGAACCAGGTGGCGCGCAATGGCAACACACAAGGATGAACCTATTGCCGTCGGGGGAGTGGGAACTATCGGCTCAGGGACGATCCTGGATATCATTAACGGTCTTACAGGATTGTCTGTGGGCGGAATGGGAAATTTCATCGACATCCCGGTAACAGCTCTGAGCTCCGATGGATCGGTCAGTTCACAAACCCTCACCGCCCCGGGGTTTGCGGCGCTCTTCAGTCTCAACGAATTCAATGGGGTCATAAACGTCCTTTCTTCACCGCAGATACTCACCTCGGACAATGAAGAAGCGGAGATACTCGTTGGTGAAAATGTCCCCTTTATATCGCAGAGAGAGCGTGATCTGACCACAACCAGCACCGTGCTCAATTCAATCCAGAGAACAGATGTGGGAATAAAGCTGAAGATAACACCACAGATCACGGAAGGGGATTACGTGAAGCTCGATATATTCCAGGAAATATCAGCGGTGAAAGATGCCTCCGATGATATCCTGATAACGGTCGGACCGAGCACAACGAAGAGGTCAACAAAGACATCAGTTGTCGTACAGGATGGACGTACGGTTGTCATCGGAGGACTTATGCAGGAGAGAGAGGAAGAGAGAGTTTTCAAGGTACCTGTCCTGGGAGACATCCCGATTCTTGAATTGCTCTTTAAATTTAAAAGTGTATCCGTCCTGAAGACCAACCTTCTGGTATTTCTTTCACCCCATGTTATCAAGGAAACGCCCAGGATTGCAGAATTAACGGAACAGAAACACAAGGAGTTTGTAACAAAAGAAAAGTTTTACCGGCAGCATGAACTGCTGGTTAAATTCACGGACGATGTTTCGGAAGAAAGGGCACTGGAAATAATAACGCAAAAAGAGGCGACCCTCATCAAGTATTATACGGACATACAGGTTTACCATATAAAGCTCAGATCAAAACAGGATGTCGAAGATGCTGTCAGAGAGTTTTCATCTCTTGCTGAGGTACTTTATGCTGAGCCAAATTTCAAAGTCAACTTGCAGGTGCCGCCTGAGGGGAGCGACAGGAAAGAGCCCGGAGATGAAATGAACATGAATAAAACAGGGGACCTGTTCTACCAGGAAAATTTTCCATTCCCCGAGGGCACTGACGAAGGACAGCCTGAACCTGATGTTGACATCACTACCTATCCCAGCGCACAGTTTGAGGACAGATCGCTGCCGCTCAGGGAGGACATCAATAATAATCAATCCCCCCGTAATGAGAGCAGCGAGACCGGTTATATGCCCCGGAATGAGCAGGAAAATGCCCTTCCGGGCGTTGAAGTACATCAGGACATGCCTGCCGCCGAAGCCCTTCAACCGAACGATGCACCTGTCGGGGAAGTCGCCGCCCCTCAGCACATTCAAAAGGTGTATGATGCACTCTCAGAGGATGTAGGAGAGGAACCCGTTCTGTCTTCTGATACTGAGGATGGACCTGCATTGCGTACATTACAGCCCGAAGAGGAGGTGCCTCCCGGTGATGAGTACTTTATCCAGGTCGGCTCATGGAAAAATATAAAATATGCCGAAGATGCACTCGAAAAATTAAGCGCCCGTTATCCTGATATATACATGACCGAACAGGGAGATTTCATCAAGGTCCGCATACCCGGCACAATGAGCAAAAAAAATGATGTCCTCATCTTGCGGGAGTTAAGAGAAAAGTATAACCTTAGGCCCATTCTGGTACAGAAAAGATAACGTGGCACCCTATCACCGATTTGCATGGAAACCTTAGAACACATTAAAGACGATGACATAGATCTTTCACTCCTCGACAAAATATCTCTCTCCTTTGCAAAGGGGAATGTCTTTCTTCCTTTAAAAAGACAGCACAAGGAACTTCTGGGTGCTGTTGCTGACAGCCGGGGAGTCTTTGCACTCAGAGACCTTGCAAGAAGCCTGAATCTCATCCCCCGTCCTGTTCAGGCGGATGAAAAAATCATTATTGAGGCAATCAATCGTATCTACAGCCGTACCAGCAGGGTAGACGAAGCAATGGGTGTCATCAAGGGGGAAGACCTTTCCATGGTTGCCACAGAATTTGAATCACCGACTGACCTGCTCGAGCTTACGGAAGAGGCCCCGATTATCCGGCTGCTCAATGCCCTTCTGATGGAAGCGGTAAAAGAAAAGGCCAGTGACATACATATTGAACCCTATGAAAAAGGAATCGACGTAAGATTCAGGGTAGACGGTATTCTGGCCAAAGTGCTCGGCCCTCCCAAGATTATTCATGATGCCCGTATATCCAGAATAAAGATAGTCGCAGGGCTTGACATTGCGGAGAAAAGACTTCCGCAGGACGGGAGGATACAGCTGCTCGTAGGCGGGAAGAACATCGATATACGTGTCTCCATAATACCCACTGCTGTAGGAGAACGCGCTGTGTTGAGGCTCCTGGACAGGCAGTCCGGCGTACTGAGCCTTGAAATGCTCGGATTGACTGATTCACTTTTACTTTCACTGAAAAATTCCCTCTCAAAGCCGAACGGTATCATCCTTGTTACAGGTCCGACAGGCTCGGGTAAAACCACTACGCTCTATGCATCACTTATCCGGCTCAACACAGAGGACAGAAACATTATAACCGTTGAAGACCCTGTGGAATATCAGTTAAGCGGTATCGGTCAGATGCAGGTAAACCCCAAAATAGGGCTTTCCTTTTCAACAGGGCTGAGGTCCATCCTGAGACAGGACCCGGACATCATGATGGTCGGTGAGATCAGGGACCTGGAGACGGCTGAAATAGCCGTACATGCCTCGCTTACAGGACATCTTGTCCTCAGTACACTCCATACCAATGATGCAGCAGGTGCAACGACACGGCTTATTGATATGGGAATAGAACCGTTCCTCGTGGCATCGTCTCTTCTCTGTGTCCTGGCGCAAAGACTCGTACGGGTAATCTGTACGCACTGCAGGGAGCCATATGAACCGACAAAGCAGGAACTGGCTTACCTGGAAGTAGCTCCTCCTCCTTCTGTACTCTATCGCGGAAAGGGCTGTGATAAATGTCTCAACAAAGGCTATTTCGGCAGGACAGGCATCTATGAACTGCTTGAGATAACGCCGGAGATCAGAACAATGATCACTGAGCGCAGTGATGCTCAGGCGATTAAAACAGCAGCAATGCGGTCGGGATTCAAATCCCTTCAAAAAAACGCATCGGATAAAATTATAAAAGGAATCACAACGCTGGAAGAAGTTATACGGGTCACGTTAAGAGATGTGGAAGTATAAATTAATAAGGATTCAGGGACCGGCTGTTCACGCGGACCTTTTCATTAATTCGTCCGCACCTGTCCTTCAATCCCTGGCCCACTGAACCCTGTTTTCTCATAATTATGCCTATTTTTAAATATCGGGGATATGACCGGAAAGGGTCGGTAACAGACGGCGTAATTGAGGCCGATGGACAGAAAGATGCCGCATTAAAAGTAAGGACAAAGGGCATCTTCCCCAAGGAGATAACAGAAGCCTCATCTCCGGAGAAAAAATCCTGGTTCAATAAATTCTCTCCCTTAACACTCGCCAATGTAACAAGGAGACTTTCCATCCTGCTTTCCTCGGGGGTCCCGTTAATAGAGGCCCTGGGCGCCCTGTCCCGTGAACAGAAAGCTGACTGGAAAAACATGCTCATTGACATTAAGGACAGACTCGCCGGGGGGTCCTCCCTGGCCCGTGCGCTTCGTGCACATCCGGCAGTTTTCCCTGATTTTTATACGGGGATGATTGCCGCCGGAGAAAGCAGCGGCAAGTTATCCGCTGTGCTGACGAAACTCGCTGATTTTCTTGAAAGCGAAATCAGCATAAAAAACAAAATCAAGACAGCCCTCATATACCCGGCCTTCATGTCATGTGTCAGCATCGTGATTGTGCTTTTTTTATTTACCTTTGTCATTCCGAAAATAACCAGGATCTTCGATGAATCGGCTACCAGCCTGCCCTTTATAACACTTGTCATTATGTGGATAAGCGCCGTGCTCACACAATTCTGGTGGCTGCTCCTTGCCTTTATTGGAGGGTCTGTCCTGTTCTTCAGAAAGATTAAGCAGACAAAAAAGGAATTAATTGACAGGATGCTCCTTAAGGAACCTACGGGCGTTATGATGGGGCTCTATATGCTCCGGTTTTCAATGACCATGGGGTTCCTCCTTTCAGGGGGGCTCCCCATACTGCCGGCAATGAAACTGACCTCTAAAGCCACAGGCAATATGGTACTGGAAAAAAGGATTGTGGAAGCTGAGAACCTCGTCTCTCAGGGAGCAAAGCTGTCAACCAGTCTTGAAGGGTTTCCCCCGACCCTCCTGCAGATAATTTCTACGGGCGAGCAGACCGGAAAGCTCCCCGAGGTGTTACAGAAAACAGCTGAATCCTATGAGTCCGAATTTGACCGCAAACTCCAGAGAATGATAAGCCTGCTGGAACCTGCCCTTATAATGATAATGGGCCTGGTAGTGGGTTTTATCGTTGTCTCGGTCCTCCTGCCTATTTTTGAACTGAATCAGATGATGAAGTAGAAAAAGACCGCCTCTCTTTCAGAAGAAAAATACACATAAAAACCAAAGGACAGTATTCTTCCTTTCCGTATTCACTCCGGTCGATTATACGCCTTTGCATTAACCAGCATGATCCCTATGGTCATCATGGCAGTTGACCAGATAATATCGGTTGACAGATGTGATTGACAACTTGCGTCAAACAAGAGCGACGAAATGGGTGAAAATTCTTCATCCCCTGCCCAAACAATAAGCACTACAGGCACTCTTGGAAACGGGAAGAGCTTCAAGGAAATATCTCCGTAGGCAAGTTGAGTACCGCCAAGACTCTCTCCGATCCGTAAAAATTCATTGAAGCTGCCGGAAAAATACGCAGCTATTTTATCCAGCGGAAGGACATGGGTCCCTCTTAAGAAAATATCTCCCCCCGGTAAATCGGACGGGCGCACCAGTTGACCTGAAAACGGTATATCGACCGCATGAATCAGATATCTGAGAATTGAAAGCCTTGAATAGTCACCAAGCTCGTTGAGGAGCACGCTGCCGGTACCGGACGTGCTGAAGATATTTCGCTCCTTTAATGAAATACGGATGTCATGACCAAAGCATGTTAATGCATACATGGAATCGTAAGGATTGAAGAGTGCCTTAGCGCTGTTCTTTATGTCCTTTGCATCACGGCCTGAAAGGACATCCCATGCCTCTTTTTCGCCCGGCCATGACATAATTACCCCCATGCACGTAAAACAATCTGTTACCTGTGTCCCTGCTCGTTCATTTATAACTCCACGGGGTAGCTTCTCCTTTCATTTGCTCGTGCCCGATGAGAGAGAAACAAGGGAATTCCGAATGATAACCCTATGAACAATGTTGCAAAAATATATATCCACAGATGCCTGAGCCCCATGCGCCGTCCTTCAATGAAAACGAAGACAAAGAAGACAATTGCAGATACAACCAGATCAGCTGCTACGGCAGAAGCAGCGTGATTAGCGAATATGGAGGCAAAGAAAAAAGGTATGGATGCATTTTCATCCCCGAAAAAGCCAAACAGGAAGAGCCACGGCGCCACAATTCC
>JBFKMY010000112.1:0-7268 GCA_041629615.1 Thermodesulfovibrionia bacterium
ATGAGAGCTGATGCCCTGACAGGGATGACTTCACTCAGGATGTTTTCATCCAGCAGATAGGTTATATCCCCCTTATTTGCATCCCCGATACCCGATACCCCCGTTATCTCAACATCAGGATTTCCCTGTATCTTTCCGCCTATAATGTCAGCTAATTCCTGCAGTTTCATGAGTGAATATAATAAAAAAAGTTCGATGCTGCAAGCATTTGTTTACAGCGAGTAACGAGCAGGAGCAGGGATGTGAACCATTGTGAGGGCAAAATCCCAAAGGAGGCTTACTCGCTTTTTGTTTTCCTGGATACCTCATTAAACTGTTTTATGACCCTGTCCGTGAGGTTGAATTCATCGGGGATATAAATTACTCCCTGTTCATTCAGTATGGCGGTATATCCTTCTTCAACCGCAATTTTCCCCAGGAGCGTTTTCACATCCAGTACTATTTTCTGAATGAATTCCGCTTCATTTTTTTTCAGCTCTTCATCACGGTCCCTTCTCATTTTCTGATAGTCCATCATGAGTTTTTCGTGTTCCGTCTGTTTTTTCTGTTTGCTTTCAGGAGTAAGAACAGCGCTCTGCTTTGTCAGCTCCTCCTCCAGTTTTTTTATTTCCAGGACCTTTGCGTTGATAAGAGCGGTTTTGGCTTTTTCAATGCTTTCCAGGGTCTCCATCGCTTCTTTCCCCTGATCAGAGGTGGTCACGATTTTTTGAAGATCAACATATCCTATCTTTACCTGTGCTGCTTCAGTCCTGAATGCAGCAAATGAAATGAGCATCATAATGAATATAATTTTTCTCATATGGCCTCCTGTACTATTGAATTATTAATATCAAATATCAAAGTGCAAATGTCAAATAATAAAGAACATAAGACACCGGGAAAAGGGTATTCAGTTACTATGATTTTACATTTTAAAAGAACCCTCCCAGAGAGAATTCCAGTTTGTCGTCTCCTTCGTCTTCCTTCGGGTCCAGATTAAATCCCCATTCCAGCCGCAGAGGACCAAAGGGGGACATCCATCGTACCCCGGCCCCGGCTGTTTTCCTCATTCTATCGGCAGATAACTGGTGCGTTTCATCAAATGCGCCGCCGTAGTCAAAAAAAAGGACCCCCTTAAGTTTAATATCTTTTGCCAGCGGAAAGATATACTCGACATTAAATATCAGTTCCTGCGTACCCCCGGTTTTTTCACCCTCGGCGTTTATGGGCCCCCCTTCTCCAAAGGCAAGTCCCCGGATGGAATTGATACCGCCGACATAGAACCTCTCGTAAAGGGGCAGTTCCCTGTTGTTATATCCTGTGGCATAGCCGTAGCGCCCGCGAAGACCCAGGGTGGTGTCCCAGACGACCGGGTAGAACCATGATGAGTCGACCACACTCTTAAAAAAGTAATTGTCCCCGCCGAGGCCGGCAAGTGTTATATAGAGGGCGTTCTTTGACCCCGTTGTGGGGTCTATATAATTATCACGCGTATCCTTCCAGATTGAAGGCAGGATGCTGCTCGTAATCTTTGACCCTTCCTGCTCTCTGATGAGAGAAGAGGCATCATCCGATATGTCCGTTATTTCGACCTGTTCGAGTTTGTACATGATATTGCCGCCGACATACTCGGACAATTCCCGGCCAAAGCCGATATACCCCCCTGTTGCCTTTTTGTCATAATCGGTGTAATCGATTTCTTCATTATAGGCTCCGATTGATGCGGATACCGGGGTGTCCCTGAACCAGGGATCGCGGAGAGACAAATTGTAGTTGGTTCTTCTTGCACTGAAGTCGAGCTTTAATTTCAGATACAGCCCCTTTCCAAAGAGATTTGTCTGTGTAATTTCACCCATGACCATAAATTTGTCAATCGAGCTATATCCGCCGCCCAGGCTCAGCATTCCCGTCATTTTTTCTTCAACCCTGACGTCAAGGTCCATGAACCGGTCCTCTACCCGGGGAATGGGCTTGACATCTACATTTTCAAAATAATTAAGATTGTTTATGCGCTGATAACTTCTTTTTAACAGTTTTTTATTAAAAATATCCCCTTCGTCAAGCCTCATTTCCCTTCGTATAACTTTGTCCCTGGTTTTTGTGTTCCCCGTTATATCGATCCTGCCAATTCTGAAGATCCCGCCTTCCGTGATGGACAGAGTGATATTGGCGATTTTTCCCTCCCGCTCAACATCAACCAGCGGATTAACGTCCGCGCGGGCGTAGCCCCTGTCCATGTATTGATCAATAATGGCATCAATATCTTTTCTGAGCGTGTTCCGGTTGAAGATCTGGCCCGAGGCTGTTTCAACATGATCATACAGCTCGGTTTCCGAAAAAACAGTGTTGCCTTTCAGCTTAAGATCTCCCACCCTGTACTGGTCCCCTTCTGAAATTGACAGTGTAATATATAGCTCTTTCCTGTCAGGACTGAGCGTTACGATCGGCTCGGACAGGGCAACATAAATATAGCCCCTGCTCTGGTATAAATCCTTTATTCTCATTATGTCAGCCCTCATCTGTTCTTCCCTGTACCGGCCCGAATCAGTCAGGAAGGAAAAGAGCCACCATTCCTTTGTTTCCATGACATCTTCGATCTCATCATCTGAAACAGCCTTATTGCCCTCAAAGGTGATGGTATCGATGGACACTTTTGGCCCCTCATCTATCTGAAACGTAAGGGCCACCCCGCTCCCGGAGAGTTCACGGATGACCGGAACTGCACTGGCCAGCCAGTATCCCTCTGACTGATATAATTGAACGATCCTTTCCGCATTATCGGTTATCAGCGCAGGATTTGCAACTGCACCTGACGTCAGGGTCACTTTTTCCCTTATGGTATCCTTTTCAAGTTTTTTGTTCCCCTGGAAATCGATGCTGTGTATGGCAGGCTTTTCCACGAATATATAGATCAGTTTTACCCCGCCTTCAAATGAATCAATCTCAACCCTGATATCATCAAAATAGCCGATGGTATATAATTTTTTGATGTCCTCCTGAACCGTATATTTTGAAAAAAGGGCCCCCTCTTTACTCTTTATCTTTGATGAGAGTGCTGAGGCGCTTATTTTTTTGTTTCCCCTGATCTCGATTTTCTTGACAATGGGGGACGTCTGGGCCGTGGCCATTCCATTATTCATAATAAAAAAGGCCAGGGCGAAGACAGCCACCATGAGAAAACGACCGGTTTTTGAAAGCAGGGCAGGGGGCTTTATTTCTGTAGACTTTCTGTAATCCACAATAAGAAACCTAAACGTATCCTTTCAGTACAGTTATTTCACGGGATACAATCAATTGGCATAAAATGACCCGTTATAATACATAAAGAATGTATCAAACAAATCTTCCCGGGGAAAATCACGAGGTAGTATAGCACTAAATTAAATTGAAAATCCAACGGGTAATCTTTCATTGGCCATTGGTATTTTGGCCTGTCAGTTATGGTAAAATGATACGGCGGATGTTAAGGGAAACGTCTCGCACCTGAACGGGCGGAGGCCATACATGGAAGAAAAATACAACGCGCAGACAATTGAAAAAAAATGGCAGGCCTTCTGGGATGAAGAAAAACTCTTTACCGTAAAAGAGGACAGTGCTCTTCCTAAATTTTACTGTCTGGAGATGTTCCCCTATCCTTCAGGCAGGATACACATGGGCCATGTAAGAAACTATGTCATCGGGGACGTTATTACAAGATATAAAAAGATGCGGGGGTTTAACGTCCTGCATCCAATGGGATGGGATGCCTTTGGCATGCCGGCCGAGAATGCGGCCATAAATCATGGCGTCCATCCGTCAAAGTGGACCCATGAAAATATTGAATACATGAGGGGCCAGTTAAAGAAAATGGGTCTGGTGTATGACTGGCAGCGGGAGGTCACGACCTGCGGCCCCGAATATTACCGGTGGAACCAGTGGTTCTTTCTTCAAATGCTGAAAAGGGGCCTTGCGTATAAAAAGACTTCATCGGTGAACTGGTGCCCTTCCTGCGAGACTGTGCTTGCAAATGAACAGGTCATTGACGATGGGTGCTGGCGGTGTGACACAGCTGTTGCAGCAAAGGAACTTGATCAGTGGTTTTATAAAATTACGGACTATGCTGAGGAGCTTTTGCATGACGCGGACGCATTGAGCGGCTGGCCTGAAAAGGTTGTGACAATGCAGCGGAACTGGATCGGGCGCAGTGAGGGGGTCGAGGTTGATTTCCCTGTGGTCGGTTCCGGGAAGAAGATGAGAATTTTTACCACGCGGCAGGACACGCTGTTCGGGGTGACCTTTATGAGTGTTGCCAGGACACATCCGATTGTGTCTGAGTTGGTGACAGATAAGGAAATAATCGCTCAAATAGAGTCCCTGTCAGATGACCCGGAAGAAAAGGAAGGCGTCTTTACGGGATGCTATGCTGAAAATCCCCTTACCGGGGAAAGGATCCCCGTCTATGCTGCCAACTTCGTCCTTATGGAATATGGCACAGGGGCAATAATGGCTGTCCCCGCCCATGACCAGAGAGATTATGAATTCGCACATAAATACAATTTGCCCGTAAAAGTTGTGATTGTCCCGGACAATAACACCGAAGCGGGGAAGCGCGGAAGTGCTGAAAAAGAGACCGGAAAACCGGATCCCGGAAATCCTGTATCCGGAGAATTAACCGAAGCATATGAAGAATACGGGCTCCTCGTTGACTCAGGACAGTTTTCCGGGCTTGCATCAGAGGAGGCACGGGAAAAAATTGCAGATTTCCTTGAAAAAAAGGGGCTTGGAAAGAAGGTTGTACACTACAAGCTCAGAGACTGGGGAATCTCAAGGCAGAGATACTGGGGCACGCCCATTCCGGTTCTGTATTGTCCGTCCTGCGGCATTGTTCCGGTTCCCGAGAAAGACCTGCCGGTGATTCTTCCCCGGGATGTACAGCTATCCGGAAAGGGGGCCTCACCTTTGTCAGGGTCCGCTGATTTTGTTATGACTGAATGCCCCCGTTGCGGGGGACCTGCAAAGAGGGAAACGGACACCATGGACACCTTTGTGGATTCATCCTGGTATTTTCTGCGATATTGTTCACCTGCCGCTGATGACAGACCGGTCAATCCGGATGATGTAAATAACTGGATGCCTGTTGACCAGTACATCGGAGGAATTGAGCATGCTGTCCTGCACCTGCTTTATTCACGCTTTTTTACAAAGGTTGTAAGGGACCTTGGCCTTGTGAAGATCAATGAGCCGTTCAGCAGCCTCCTCACGCAGGGTATGGTCATAAAAGACGGGGCAAAGATGTCCAAATCAAAGGGCAATGTCGTTGATCCTGATCTGCTGGTGAAGAAGTATGGCACTGATACAGTGAGGATTTTCAGCATGTTTGCCGCACCTCCTGAAAGGGACCTGGAGTGGTCTGACCAGGGAGTGGAAGGGGCCCAGCGCTTTTTAAACCGCATATGGGCAATTGTTTATAAAAATCACGAATTCTTGCGTAAAGGGGACAGCAGTCCGGTAAGAGATGTGTCCCGTCTTTCACCCCGGGCATCACAATTATTGCGGAAGACCCATCAGACCATAAAAAAGGTCACGCACAGTATTGAGCGTGACTATCATTTCAATACGGCGATTGCCGCCCTTATGGAGCTTGTCAACGAGATACAGACCTTCAGTCCGTCCGGTGATGATGAACAGGACCTGCTGAGGCTCAGCATTCGACAGGGCCTCCTGCTCCTTTCTCCCTTTGCCCCCCATTTTTCGGAAGAACTATGGAGGGAGACGGGCGAAGGAGAAAGTGTTTTTATTCAAACGTGGCCGGCCTGGGACGATGACATAGCGAAGGAGGAGGAAATAGAGCTTGTTATCCAGATAAACGGGAAGGTAAGGGCAAAAGTCATGATACCCGCAGGGCTGGATGATGACATCATTAAAGAAAAGGCCTTCAGCGAACCCAGGATTCAGGAATACCTGATGGGCAGAATACCAAAAAAGGTGATTGCTGTCAAAAGCAGACTGGTGAATATGGTGATCTGAATGAGAAATGTAAAAGAAAGATTCGAGAGGGTTATTCAGTATACTTTTGTCCTTGCCCTGCTTGTTATGTTTATGAGTTCCTGCGGGTACCGCATTGTGGGCTCGGGGGTGCTCCCTTTTAATTCCATAACGATCAAGCCGGTAAGGAATAATACCTACGAGCCCGGGCTTGAAGAGAAAATGCATATTGCCCTCGCGGGTGAGTTTATCAATCAGGGGATTGAAGTAAAGACGGCAGGGGGGGATTTTGACATGGAAGCGACAATCACGACATTTGCCCTCGGTGCCATTGGCGCTGTTGATGAAGCGGTCAAGGAACAGCAGATTATTATGCATGTTGATCTGAAATTAACGGGGAACGGAAAGATTACCGAGTACTGGCAGATCTCGTCGCCGATAAAGATCACGTTTCAGTCCACCGGAACAGTAAGTGAAAGTGTTGCCCGGAAGGAAACAGCAGCAGACAAGGCCTGCAGAGAAATTGCGCAGGAAATAGTAAGCAGGATCATCATAGACCATGCTCAATAAGTCGCTTCAGAAGGAACTTGACAATGGCCTGCCGGGACCCCTCTATTTTCTGTGGAGTGAAGAAACCTGTTTCCTCGAAGAGGCGGTCAAGCAGTGTGTGGACACTGTGCTTGCGTCCGGCCCCGTAGACTTTAATTATGATGTCTTCGATGCGTCATCGGACCCCCAGCACTGTATTGATGCTGCCTGCACACTTCCGGTCATGGCCCGGCGCCGTCTCGTGGTGCTCAGGGATTTTCACCAGTTTCCTGCTTCTGCTGTCGGGGTGCTCAAGCCATATTTCACCGACCCGTCCGAAACGAGCTGTATGGTCCTTTCTTCTCAAAAGGCACCGAAGGCGTCCCTTAAATTCAGCGGCAAGGTCTTTTCCCTTAACATCAAAGAAGGGGAGGTCCCGCTGTGGCTGAAGCAGAGCGCTGCCGGAAGGGGAATTACGCTGACTGATGAAGCAGTTGAATTCCTCATTGAATGTGCAGGATATAATATAGGGCTCCTGCTGATGGAGCTTGAAAAGCTGACACTTTCAGGTAACAGGACAGTCACGGGCAGGGACATCATGGCTTCCGCGAGCATGATGAGGAAGTATACGTCCTTTGATCTTGTAGACACCCTGATTGCAGGACAGAAGACCCGGGCATTCAGGATTTTAAAGACAATGCTCTCCGGGAATGCATTTGACGCGCCGGTCATTCTCGGGACCCTGAACTGGCATTTCAAACAATTTTATACGCTCTGGCGGCATAAGGGGAAAAGAC
>JBFKMY010000113.1:0-7237 GCA_041629615.1 Thermodesulfovibrionia bacterium
CTCAGGAATGAAGCCAGGAGCGTCCTCGGTCCAGCGTTTGATATCAAAGAATTTCATGACCGGCTTCTTGAAAACGGCGCCTTGCCTTTGCGCATACTTGAGCATATGATGAAGGGCTGGATGAATACCACGCTTCAGCACGGTGATCACCCCTCCCGATAGTACTATCCGGCGTGAAGCTCCCCGCCTACAAGGCGGGGCATCAAAATAATATTGTTATTAATGATAATTGAATCTGTATTCCCCTCTTTGGCAAAGAGGGGTTAGGGGAGATTTTTTAAAGAAATTATTCGCTAAATCCCCCTTAATCCCCCTTTTCCAAAGGGGGAGACGTGAACGAAGAACTTTTCATAAAACATGTTAAGGGTTAAAAGCCCACTTGCCGCAGGGTAAGTATTTTATACCAGTTCCACAAGGTCCCTCACGAGACGCTCTGAATCCTCCCATCCGAGGCAGGGATCGGTGATTGACCTGCCATAGACATTCTCCGATATTTTCTGCGAGCCTTCCACGAGATAGCTTTCGATCATCAGCCCCTTCACTTTGTTCCTGAGCGTCTTTGAGTGGGTGCGGCTTCTCATCACTTCCTTTGCTATCCTCGGCTGCCGCTGGAACTGCTTGTTCGAGTTGGCATGATTGGTGTCTACGATGATCCCTGGATACCGGAGGTCCCGCTTCTCGTATGCCTCTGCAAGCCGCATCAGGTCCTCGTAATGATAATTCGGGATGTTTGTTCCGTAGGGGTTCACTGCGCCGCGGAGTATGCAGTGGGTGAGGGGATTCCCGGTGGTCTTGACCTCCCAGGCGTTATAGACAAATACATGGGGCATCTGTGCGGCCTGCACGGAATTTAACATTACCTCCATATCTCCGGCTGTCGGGTTCTTCATGCCTGCCGGGACATCAATCCCGCTGATTGTCAGGCGGTGGAGCTGGTTTTCTACGGAACGGGCCCCTACGGCCACGTAGCTGAGGATGTCTTCAAGGTAGGGATAATTCCCGGGATAGAGCATCTCATCGGCAGCAGTGAGATGGGATTCCCTCATGGCCCGGATGTGCATCCTGCGAATTGCCTTGAGCCCCTCTACCATGTTCGGCGCTTCCGAGGGCTTGGGCTGGTGTGCCATTCCTTTATAGCCCTCGCCTGTTGTCCTCGGCTTGTTCGTGTATATCCGCGGAATGAGTATGAGTTTCTCCTTCACCTCTTCCTGCAGGCGTGACAGACGGGACACATATTCACAGAGGGCTTCTTCGCTCTCCGCAGAGCAGGGACCGATGATTACAACAAACTTCCCGCTCTCACCTTTAAACACAGCGATGATATCTTCGTCCCTCTCCTTCTTGACCTTCCTGAGGTCTTCGGAAACAGGGATCGCTTCAAGGATTTCTCCAACCCGGGGCATTTCTCTGATGTACTGGAAACTCATAATAGGCCTGTCTTATTGTACACTACTTTCATGAAGAAGAGAAAAGCAGCTTTCAGCGGTCAGCAAAAAAAAGCACTCAGCTGTCAGCGATCAGCATTCAGCAAAAAAAGACGGGGAAAGCCCGCCGTTCTTTTTTCCTGATAGCTGACTGCTGATCACTGACAGCTTTCTTTATGCTTTCCCCGCAGAACCCAGGACATTAATGTTCTTGTGTTTATAGAGTTCTTTAAGGGCGTCCCGAGCAGGACCGAGGTATTTTCTTGGATCAAATTCAGCCGGCTTTTCTACAAACACTTTTCTGATGGCCGCAGTCATGGCCAGTCTTCCGTCAGAGTCAATATTGACTTTACAGACTGCTGATCTGGCTGCCTTTCTGAGCTGCTCCTCGGGAATGCCGACTGCATCTTTCAATTTTCCGCCGTGCTCATTGATGATCCTGACTATGTCCTGCGGCACTGAAGAGGACCCGTGAAGGACAATGGTAAATCCCGGGAGCTCTTTCTCAATCCTCTCCAGAATATCAAACCTCAGCGGCGGGGGAACAAGGATTCCTTCTTCGTTTCTTGCGCACTGCTCTGGTTTGAATTTGTTGGCGCCATGTGACGTGCCGATAGAAATGGCCAGGCTGTCTACCCCTGTCCTGTTAACAAATTCTATCACCTCTTCGGGCTTTGTGTAGGTAGATTTTTCTGCAGATACGTCATCTTCTACACCGGCCAGCTGCCCCAGTTCACCTTCAACGGTTACATCATGCTGATGGGCATACTCGACGACCTTTTTGGTCAGCTCTATATTGTCATTAAATGGATGATGAGAGCCGTCAATCATGACAGAAGAAAACCCGTTGTCCACGCAGTCTTTGCACAGTTCAAAGGTATCGCCGTGATCAAGGTGCAGGGCTATGGGGATTTCATACCCCAGTTCTTTCACGTACTCCACAGCGCCCTTTGCCATATTTCTTAAAAGCGTAGAATTTGCATACTTACGGGCACCGGATGATACCTGCAGAATTACCGGTGATTTTGTCTCAACACAGGCCTGCATGATTGCCTGCATCTGCTCCATATTGTTAAAGTTATACGCCGGGACAGCATACTTGCCTTCCATCGCTTTCCTGAACATCTCCCTCGTATTGACCAGTCCCAAATCCTTATAGCTCACCATAGTGTCTTTCTCCTTATTATTGATGTTGTATGTATGCAAAGAGCGGCCAGTCCTTTTTTCCCCTTGATATTACCAGACCGGCCCCATGTTTAACAATAATAACTGTCATGAATCCCGGGGACAACGCAGGAGGCTGAGAAAACGCCACTGCACTATTTTTTGATACATTCTTCAGACACTTTTCGGGGGTGTTCGTCCCTGAAATGAACTTCATCGACCTCGCCCTCGATGTCCTGACCTGCAATGAATTCCTCGGTCATCTTGTAAGCGATATCATCATTGAACTGCTTTGGAGGGTGTTTCATGAAATAGGCAGAAGGGGAATAGAGCACACCTCCTTTGCCTCTGTTCAGGGCAAGTTTGCAGCACCTGATCGCATCGATTGCCACTCCCGCGGAATTTGGAGAGTCCTCAACGGAAAGTCTCAACTCAAGATTCATGGGGACGTCGCCAAACAGTTTCCCCTCAATGCGGATAAAGCAGATTTTATTGTCCTTCTGCCAGGGGACATAGTCGCTCGGGCCAATATGTATATTTTCAGTATCAAGCCTCGAATCAAGGACTGATTGAACTGCTTCTGTTTTGGATTCTTTTTTTGATGCAAGTCTGCTCCTGTTGAGCATATTGAGGAAATCGGTATTGCCTCCGGTGTTCAGCTGATAGGTCCTATCTATTTTGACCCCTCTCTTCTGGAACAGATCCGCAAGGGTCCTGTGCGTTATCGTAGCACCGAGCTGCGCCTTAATATCATCACCGATAACAGGGAGGTTCTTCTCTTTGAACTTTCCCGCCCATACCGGGTCGCTTGCAATAAAGACAGGCATGTTATTGATAAATCCAATCCCGGCTTCAAGCGCACATTCGGCGTAAAACCTGACCGCCTTTTCAGAGCCTACGGGGAGATAGTTCAGCAGCATCTCGGCCCCGGATTCAATTAATGTATTTACAATCTCCTCTTTTGACGCTTCCCTTTCATCACTCACTTCAAAGGTATATTTGCCCTCATAATTCCTCATATGATCGGAAAATCCATCGAGGACCCTGCCCATTTTTACCTTTACCCCGGCATCAGGCATGGTATCACAAAAGACGGATGTGCAGTTGGGAAGGGCGAATATGGCTTTATGCACGTCGTTCCCGACTTTTCTCACGTCAATATCAAACGCAGCTGCCACTTTAATGTCAGAGGGCCGGTAACCACCCATGTCCCAATGCATCAAACCAACAGCATCTGTGCTGTTTTTCCCTTTATAATATTCAATACCCTGGAGTAATGAACTGGCACAGTTACCAACGCCTGCAATGGCAATTTTGATCTTCTCCATACGAATTACCTCCCCGGTACCGGACTAATTATAAGTCATGAAAATAATGGATATATTTGTAAAAACATCATAGCAAAATCAGAGAATACTATCAACAGAAAAATATTTTTCATGGTTTTTTTCGGCTAACCTGCTAATTAATTTAATTTATATTGTTTAAAAGTGGATTTATAAGGTAAAATAAAGTAATTTACTTATATGAGTTCCTGATATCAATTCGTTAACTCTATGACCTGTAAACCCGAACTAGAGGATTCATTACACGAAAGCTACGAACAGTACCGTCAGCTTATAGAATCCTCCCCTGTTGCCATCGGCGCTGAATATGATGGCAAAATTGTGTTTCTCAATGCTGCCGGCGCGCAGTTTATCGGGGCGGAGACCCCTGAAGTCCTCATCGGTAAAAGGTTCCTCGATGTTCTTCATCCGGACCATCGGGATACTGTTACGCATCAGTTTCAGCAGATACGAAAAAGCAAAAAAGCCGCAGCTCCTTTTGATGTCAAAATCAGTCGCCTGGACGGGACAGAAATTGATGCCGAGATTGCAGCAGCCTCTTTCACCTACCAGCGCAGGCCCGCAGTACAGTTTTCATTCCGCGCAATCGGGAAGCGTAAAAAGATGGAGGAAATAATCCTTCAGTCAAAGCAGGACTGGGAGGACACCTTTCATACCATCACCGATATGATTACTGTCCATGACAAGGATTTTAATATAATCTATGCAAACAAAACGGCCCGGGATTTATTACAGCTGCCTTCTGATTCCGGTAACATGATACACAAATGTTTTCAGTATTATCACGGAACAGAATGCCCCCCTGAGGGATGTCCAAGCTGCGACTGCCTCAAGACCGGGGTCCCTGCAAATTTTGAAATATTTGAACCGCACCTGAACATGTTCATTGAAATCAGATCCATGCCGCGGATGGACAGCAGTAATCAGATAATAGGATTGATTCATATTGCAAGAGATGTGACCGAACGAAAGCGGGCGGAAAAGTCAATACAGAAAGCCAAGGACGAACTCGAGAGAAGGGTGGAGGAGCGCACCTCCACGCTGAGTATTATTAATGAGAAGTTAAAAGATGAGGTTGCCGAGCGTAAAACAGCGGTTGAAGCTTTACAGAAGAGTGAAAACAAGTTCCGCAATCTTTCGCAGGAATTTCATGCGCTGCTCAATGGAATTCCCGACAACCTGCTTCTCCTCTCGCCGGACCTGAAAATAATGTGGGCAAACAAATCTGCTGCTGCAGTGTTTAAAAAAGATGTTTCCGAACTGAAAGGGCAGTATTGCTATAGCATGTGCTGTAACATTATTTCCCATTGTGATCATTGTCCGACCCTGGCCAGCTTTGTGTCAGGCAAAGAGGAGAACGCTGAAATATCAATCAGTCCGGACAAGATCTGGGATATACGGGCCTATCCCATCAAAGATGAGTCCGGAGAGGTAAAAAATGTCATTGAACTGGCCAGAGACATTACAGAAAAGGTGAACCTCGAGGCAGGGGCCACCCGTACACGGCACCTTGCCTCGCTCGGTGAACTGGCTGCCGGCGTAGCCCATGAAATCAACAATCCCATCAATAATATTATCAACTACGGACAGATATTAAGTGACGAATGTGCCGCTGAAAACAGAGACGATGAAATCCCCCGGAGAATTATTAAAGACGGTGACCGGATTTCCACCATCGTCAAAAGCCTCCTGTCCTTTGCACGCATCAGAAAGGAAGAAAAGTGTCTCATGTACCTTCATGACATCTTTTCAGACACGCTGTCGTTAACGTCGGCCCAGATCAGAAAGGACGGCATCCATCTCAAGGTGGATGTCCCTTCAAAACCAATTAGAGTTCCCGTGCACCCCCAGCAGATTCAGCAGGTTTTTTTGAATGTAATCAGCAATTCCCGGTTTGCACTGAATCAGAAATATCCCGGAACGCATGAAAATAAAATCCTTGAAGTGAGCTGTAAACAGATATCAATGGACAAACAGCCCTATGTGCAGATTGTGTTTATCGATACCGGGACCGGGATTGCCGAGAACGTCATCGACAAGGTCATGAATCCCTTTTTTTCCACCAAACCAAACAGAATGGGGACCGGCCTCGGATTGAGCATCAGCCACGGCATCATAAGTGAGCATGGCGGCAAACTTATGATAAACAGCATTGAAGGCGAGTACAGCAAAATAACAATTAATCTCCCGATAAACGGGCAGGAAAAAGAATGAGCGCCAGAATTCTGATTATTGATGATGAAGAAGGTATCCGCTTTACCTTTAATAAATTTCTTTCAGCAGAAAACTATGAGGTGGTTACCGCAAAAGATTTTGACGAGGCAATAGACGCTCTCTCAAACGGTGCATTCGATGTCATCTTTGCCGACATTATCTTAAAGGGCAAAACAGGGATGGATGTGCTCCGGGAAATTAAGAAAAGAAGACTGCACTGTCCGGTAATAATGATAACCGGTTACCCCAATATCG
Organism: Thermodesulfovibrionia bacterium; assembly: GCA_041629615.1. Taxonomy (GTDB): domain Bacteria; phylum Nitrospirota; class Thermodesulfovibrionia; order UBA6902; family UBA6902; genus JBFKMY01. Next base: position 6,404 of record JBFKMY010000113.1, read on the forward strand.
ATACCGCATCTGAAGCAGTACGTCTCGGCGCCTTTGATTACCTGCCAAAACCCATCCAGAAAGACTCCCTCTTTCATGCAATAGATGTAGCACTGCAGCATAAGGCCGTTATTGATGAAAGAGAGAAATACCGGTCAAACCTTGAGGCCATTTTCAGAAGCGTCAAGGATGCAATCATCACCGTTGACAAGGACATGCTGGTACTTGAAATTAATGACGCAGCCAGTAAAATCTGTGGATTTCGTCGTGATTCTCTGGGGAAAGTTTTCGGTTCACTCGATGACCGCTGCAACGGGAAATGCCGTGCAGCGCTTGAAGAGACCATTAATACGGGAAACCCGGCTGAATTGAATCACGTCGAATGCCGGGCCAAGAAACGCGGGGAGCAGGTTGTGGCATTGACAACGTCCCCGTTACTGGACAGTCAGGGACTCTTTTCCGGTGCTGTCATGGTTGTCAAGGATGAGACCCGCCTGAGCGGCCTGGAAAGGGAACTGAACGAACGCCAGCAATTCCACAGGATAATAGGGAAAAACAAAAAAATGCAGGAAGTATATGCCCTCATCGAATTGCTGTCCGACGTAGAGACAACGGTCCTGATTGCAGGGGAAAGCGGGACCGGCAAAGAACTGGTTGCCGAGGCCCTTCATTACAAAGGCAATCGAAACCGCAATGCCATGGTCAAGGTAAACTGCTCGGCACTGTCCGAGAACCTGCTTGAAAGTGAATTGTTCGGCCATGTGAGGGGGTCATTTACCGGGGCGATTAAAGACAAAATCGGCCGTTTCCAGACCGCTGACGGCGGGACTATTTTTCTGGATGAAATTGCGGACA
>JBFKMY010000114.1:0-7205 GCA_041629615.1 Thermodesulfovibrionia bacterium
CCGGATATATTCAGGAAGCCTATGAAAAAACAGCCACCCCCAATGTTGTCACCGCCGTGCTGGCTGACTACAGGGGATATGACACTCTCGGGGAGACCGTTGTCATCTTTACTGCGGGAGTTGTCTGCATGATGCTTTTAAGGAGAGAGAAGTGATCAGAGATCTTGAGGGCGTAATCATCAAGACGGTCTGCCGTGCAATTACTCCGTTTATCCAGCTTTACGGTTTGTATGTTATCGCTCATGGGCATTACAGCCCGGGAGGCGGATTCCAGGGCGGCTGCATACTTGCAGCGAGTTTTATACTGATGGTGCTTGTCTATGATATAAAGGAAATGAAAAAGAGGATGAGTGAGAAAATGAACACGATCTTCTGCAGTGTCGGAGTAATCATTTACACCGGAATCGGGCTCCTCTGCATCATACTCGGCTCATATTTCCTGGATTACGGAATACTCGAGAAAATTCTGCCGGCCGATGCCGCACATTCAAGATCACTCGGGATACTGGGCGTTGAGATCGGGGTCGGGTTCACGGTCATGGCTGTAATGGTCTCAATCTTTCTTAATATCGCGTCAGGAGGCGAGCATGAAGAGGGTGAAGGGGAATAATGGAGATTACGGATTTTATCATCAGCAAATATAATTACTGGATATACATACTGCTGATGATGATAGGGTTTTATGCAATGATAGCCAAGAAGAACCTGGTCAAGAAGGTTGTGGGAATGAATATTTTTCAGACAGCCATAATCCTGTTTTTTATCTCAACCGCTGCAAAAAAGGGCGGGGCCTCTATTCCCATTATTCAGCATGGACATGGTGAAGCCGCAGACATTATTCATACCGCCCAGTATGTCAACCCCCTGCCGCACGTGCTCATGCTTACTGCCATAGTGGTCATGGTGAGCACATTCGGGGTCGCTATTGCAGTGCTTATAATGCTCTATAAAAAATACAATACTCTGGAAGAGGATGAAATTATCAATATCCTGGAAACCGAAAACCGAACATGATACAGAACGATGCAGCTCTTATTATATTGACCCCCCTGATGGCCTCCTTCATCAACCTCATAGTCGGGTTGAGATGGAAAAGGGCCAGTTATCCTTTTGCGGTTGCCGTCCTCGGAGCATGTTTGTTTTTCTCTGTTTCCGTTCTGAAGGCAGTCATGAGCAGCGGCTCCGTTACGTATGAGTTCGGCGGCTGGGCCCCTCCCTGGGGGATTGCATATGTCATAGACCACCTCAATGCCTACATGCTCGTGATCGTTTCATTTATCAGCCTTGTTGTTGCCATATATTCAAAAGAGAGCATTGAAAAGGACCTGCCCAGGAAGGTCTCCCATTTCTACACGATATTTCTCCTCCTCGTAGCCGGGCTGTTAGGGATTCTGGCAACAGGTGACGCATTCAATCTTTTTGTCTTTCTTGAAATATCATCCCTTGCGGGATATGCCCTGATAGCGGCAGGTGATGACAGGGCGCCAATCGCATGTTTCAATTATATAATTATGGGAACAATCGGCGCCTGCTTCTATCTGCTTGGAGTCGGATATCTCTATATAGCAACCGGATCACTTAACATGGCCGACCTGTCCGGACTGCTGCCCGATCTGTATAGTTCTAAAGTGGTCATCGGGGCATTTGCCTTTATGATGGTAGGGGTGGCGATCAAGATGGCCTTTTTCCCGCTGCATAAATGGCTCCCTGATGCATATACCCATGCACCTTCAACAGTCAGCGCATTTGTTTCATCCACAATGACCAAGGTCGGTGCTTATGTCATGATAAGGATCATGTATACGGTGTTCAAGCCGTATTTCTCAATAGAACTGCTCCCTGCATCCGCCATGCTCGGCTGGCTGGCCATGGCTGCAATGCTGTACGGCTGCATACGCGCCATTGCCCAGACTGATGCTAAAAGGATGCTCTCTTATATAATCATTGCCGAAGTCGGATATATTGTAATGGGAGCAAGTATAGGAAACCGGATGGGATTTACCGGAGCTGTGCTCCATATTCTTAATGACGCATTTATGATGGCATGCCTCTTTCTGGCCGTGGGTGCTGTTGAGTATAAGATGGGCACACGAAGTCTGAATAATTTCGGCAATCTTTATAAAAAGATGCCTGTTACCATGGCCGCTGTCACCATAGGCGGCCTTTCAATAGTCGGAATTCCACCTACATGCGGGTTTTTCAGCAAGTGGTATCTGGTGCTCGGGGCGATCGGGGCCGGTCAATGGATATTTGCGGCTGCCCTCCTGATCAGCAGTCTGTTGACCGCAGTCATATTCTTCAAGGTCCTGGTGAATATATATTTTGGTTCGCAGCCGGTTACGGGCAGTCATGGTAATGGAGCAGTGGTGGTCAATGAAGCGCCGATGAGTATGCTTTTCCCGATATGCATCATGGCTGCCGGCGTACTCTCTCTCGGGTTCTTCAGCGGCAGAATTATCTCGAACGTCATTCAGTTTACTGTTCCGGGGGGATTTTAAATTGGAAGCATCTGTCATATGTTCCGCTAAACCACTTCTGGCTGTCTGTGTCTCATTGATTGCAGCCCTGCTCATTTTCCTGACCGGCGAGCGGTCAAGAAACCTCAGGGAATCATGGACGGTCATCGCTGCTGTTATCAAGTTCTCGATTGTCGCCTCGATGCTCCCTTCCATTCTTGCAGGCAGTATCATTGAATATACGGTCATCACCATCGCACCCGGAATGTTGCTGCAGTTCAGGGTCGACGCCCTCGGTATATTTTTTGCCGTTACTGCTTCATTTCTCTGGATCATCACATCGTTTTATTCCATAGGGTATGTCCGGTCTTTAAAAGAACATGCACAGACAAGGTATTTCATCTGTTTTGCCATTGCCCTGTCTGCAACAATGGGAGTTGCATTTTCTGCAAACCTGTTTACCACATTCCTCTTCTATGAAATGATCACCCTCAGCACATATCCTCTCGTTGCCCATAAGGAGACGCCAGAGGCAATGAAAGGTGCAAGGAAATATGTCACCTATTTACTGGGCACATCAATAGCCTTTCAGTTATTCGCAATATTTCTGACCTATTCGGCGGCCGGGACACTGGAGTTTTCGAATAGTGGAATACTCGGCAGTGTCAGGGGGGCAGGCGTAAGTGACACATATCTGATTGTTACCTTTATTCTGTTCATGGCAGGTATTACTAAAGCAGGGATGATGCCTTTTCATTCGTGGCTCCCTTCAGCCATGGTTGCTCCGACACCAGTCAGCGCGCTTCTGCATGCCGTTGCCGTTGTGAAGACGGGAGTGTTTGTTGTTGTCAAGGTTGTGCTGCATATATTCGGCATTAACCTGCTTTCCCAGCTTGGACTCGGTACGGCGCTTGCCTATTTCGCATCATTCACTATTCTGGTTGCGTCAACCATTGCATTGAGGCAGGACAACCTGAAGGCCCGTCTCGCATACTCAACTGTAAGCCAGCTCTCCTATGTCATACTCGGTGTTGCGCTTCTTACACCGTCAGGCATTACAGGCAGTGTCATGCATATTGTTCTGCATGCATTCGGCAAGATAACCCTCTTTTTCACGGCAGGAGCGATATACGTGACTACTCATAAGACAAAAATCAGTGAGCTTGACGGAATAGGGAAACAGATGCCCTTTACCATGACAGCCTTTACTGCAGGCGCCATCTCCATGATCGGAATTCCGCCCCTTGGAGGTTTTCTGAGCAAATGGTTTCTTGGACTCGGCGCCATTGAGGCGGGAGAGCTTCCGATTATTCTGGTTCTTGCAACCAGCACAATACTTAATGCATGTTATTTCATGCCCGTGGTGTATGCAGCGTTTTTTAAGGAACCGGCCGCCTCCCACAATAGTCATTCAGATGAAAAGGCGCTCAGCGGGATTCAGGAAGCGCCCCCGATGATGGTGACTGCTCTTGTGCTGACAGCTACAGGAGCTGTGGTGCTCTTTTTCAAGCCGTCTTTATTCCTTGACCTCGCCAGAATGGTTACAGCAAGTGTAACAGGAGGCGTTTAACATGAAGAAAGAGAGAGCTTATTTCGATAAACCGGAAAACATAAGGCTGCTGAAAATAATCTCCTATGTTTGCCTTGCCGTTGTCGTTGCCGTGGATTTTTTTATACCCCGGGATCATGGCCATTATCCCTGGGACCAGATCCCTGGCTTTTATGCCCTGTTCGGACTCATCGCATGCGTCCTTATTGTTGTTATGGCGAAAGCGCTCGGGAAAAAGTGGCTTATGAAAAAGGAAGATTATTATGATTAACTCGATACCGCCGGGCCTTGTTTTTATCATTGGCGCAATCCTGATCCCGCTGCTTCAGGGCAGGGTACGACAGGCTTATGTCCTGCTCTTGCCGGTTGTGGCCGGTTTCAGTCTGATCAGCATGCCTGAAGGTAGCAGTTACATTATGAATTTTCTGGGTTATGAGCTGGTCCTTGCCAGGGTCGACAAGTTAAGCATGGTATTCGGGTACGTCTTTGTGATCGCAGCATTCATAGGATTTGTGTACGCAATTCATCTGAAAGAATGCAGTCAGCATGTCGCGGCGTCCTTATATGTAGGCAGTTCCCTGGGCGTTACGTTTGCCGGCGACTATATCACGCTCTTTATTTTCTGGGAAATCATGGCGTTGTCTTCCACATATCTCATCTGGGCCCGAAAGACAAAGGCGTCACATGATGCAGGTTTCAGGTATCTGCTGGTCCACATATTCGGTGGACTCTGTCTCCTGATAGGCATTATATTAAATGTCGCCGAGACGGGCGCCACGACATTCATGAGTATGGAGTTGAGCGGTCTAGCCTCCTACCTCATCCTCATCGGGTTTATTCTGAACGCTGCGGTACCTCCCTTCTCAGCATGGCTTTCTGATGCCTATCCGGAAGCAACGATCACAGGCGCAATATTCCTCTCCGCCTTTACCACGAAAACTGCTGTTTATGTACTGATCCGGGGATTCCCGGGCACTGATCTCCTGATATGGATGGGCGCGATTATGGCGTTTTACGGGGTCATATTTGCCGTGCTTGCAAATGATATCAGGAGGCTTCTCGCCTATCATATCATAAGCCAGGTGGGATATATGGTTGCCGGAGTGGGCATGGGAACGGCACTGGCCCTTAACGGCGCTGCCTCTCATGCCTTTTCACATATACTTTATAAAGGACTCCTCTTTATGGGAGCCGGCGCTGTACTGCATATGACCGGCAAGAGCAAGCTCACAGAGCTGGGCGGAATGTACAAAACCATGCCTGTCACCCTTACGTTATATATGATAGGAGGTCTGTCCATCTCAGCCTTTCCTCTCTTTTCCGGATTCGTCAGTAAATCAATGATAGTGACCGCTGCGGCCGAGGAGCACCTGACATGGATCTGGCTGATCCTTTCCGTTTCCTCAGCAGGCACATTTCTCCATACAGGGTTAAAACTGCCCTGGTTTACTTTCTTTGCCGAGGATTCCGGTATAAGGGCTGAAGAACCGCCCGTAAATATGCTCATAGCAATGGGTATCGCCGCGTTTCTCTGTATCCTGATAGGCGTTTATCCTGATTCTCTTTATACACTTCTGCCTTTTAATTCGACCTATGCTCCCTACACGCCTGAGCACATTGTATGGACGTTGCAGATTCTTCTCTTTACTGCACTCGGTTTCTTTCTTCTCTTAAAGCATCTTGGAGGCGAGTCCTATATCAGCATGGATACAGACTGGTTCTACAGAAAAGGGGCCAGGGCCTTTATATGGTTTATCAGCAATCCAATGGCACGGTTAAGCGAAAAAGTAAACAGGGCCGCATTCGATATAATCCCTTCATCATTGATATGGGCAGTCAAAAACCCCTTTGCCGTTGCCAGGATTGCATCGGATACGGTTCTTTTGCATTTCAGCAGTCAGGAGAGGAGAGCAGAGATTGAGCAGAGAATCAATATTGAAAAGGACACGTACCCGGGAAATATAAATACGTATCGGCCTGTAGGCCTGACTGTTCTGTTGATAACGCTGTTTTTAATGGTATATCTGCTGGTTTATTATTCAAGGGCAGGATAAATTGATGAGAATAAGGAATCAGGGGGAATACGGATTGAACAGCCAATAATACAGTTAATCTTCTTTTCATCCTGTCTTGCAGGCGGAGAATTCCGCCTGACAGAACCAGTCACCTTTGGGAGAAAGCAATGTTATAGTGCGGACCTGGTCAGGCCTTCATTCACAAATAGGCCCCTCCGCAAGTGTTTTTTTTCATATATGAGTGATAATATTAAAATCCGATGACTTTAAGAAAGAAAATATTTATCGCTTCTTTCACGAGCTTCATAACCATCTCCACCCTTGTTCTGGCCGGCTATGTCAATTTAATAAGAACTAAAAAAGAAATCCGCTTTCTCGAACTGTCTGATATACTGAGCAGCAAATCCCTGCAACTGCGGAGGCATGAAAAGAACTATTTGCTCTACAGAGACAGGGAGGACATAAATAATGTTCATGCCCATATAGCGGATTTGAAGGAAATACTTAAGGACAACAGAAGCATATATAACACGGATAACCTTCTGAATCTTGAAACGAATATAGATGAATACGAAAAAATAATTAACAGGATCAAATTAATTGTTGGGGATTTCCAGAGCGAATTTGACAGGCTCAAGCCATTGCTCTCAACAAATCCTGCTTTTCTTCAGCTCGCCGAATCAACTTTCCTGGAACGTCCCCTCGTCAATGCAAAAATTCTGAAAGATCTTTTTTCATTAAATGAAACTAACCCCGCGATCAGTAATCTGCGTAAATTAAATACGGAAATTAGCGCTCTGCGAAAAATTGGAGAAGAAATACTGAGTTTATCCACAGCACTTGATAAATCAGCAAGAGAAAATGTTGAAAAATATATAAGTTTCTTACATACCGTTTCAATATTCCTGTTTCCTTTATTCCTGCTCATTGGACTGATCACTTCTTATGTTGTCAACCATGATATTCTACGCCGTCTTAAAACATTAACAGAGGCCATTGAAAAAGCGGGCAAGGGGGAATTTTCATCGCTGTCGATTCCGGCAAAAGAGGACGAGGTGGGTGAGTTAATCAGTAAGATGGAAAAAGGCCTGATCGCAAGAGACGAGGAAATCAGGAACAAAAATGAGGAACTGCTTCTCAGTAAAAATCTCGCGTCCCTGGGGACACTTGCCTCCGGGGTTGCTC
>JBFKMY010000115.1:0-7180 GCA_041629615.1 Thermodesulfovibrionia bacterium
AACAAGGTCTTTGAAATGGGGATCACTCCGGTATCTCTCTTCATCACCATGAACCGGTCTTCTGCCGTTTTCATCTTTATAAAACATGGAGGTCATTCTCTGAGATAATCTCATCGCAACATCCCGGAGATTTATCAAATTATCTGATCCCGCAGGAAATTCTACCTTCAGTGTATCGCCATAATAATCATGGTACTTCTTCAGCGCCTCTATGAAAAGATAATTAATGGGAATCCAGATGGGTCCGCGCCAGTTGGAATTGCCTCCGAACATGCCCGTCAAAGACTCAGCAGGTTCGTAGCCGACTTCGTACTCCGATCCATCGATTCTTATATGAAATGGATTATCCCTGTGATATTTTGAAACAGACCTTATTCCACCCGCTGCAAGAAACTCATTTTCATCGAGCATCTTTTGCAGAATTCGCACAAGTCTTTCCCTAGGTGTTAAGGACAACATGATGTCCTTACCTTCACTGATCTCCTCTATCACCAGATACTTGCCCAGATTCTTCCTGTTGTCCCTGAACCAGAGAAGTCTCTTTTTAAAGCCCTTCAGCCTGTGAAAGAGGTCTTTATTCATTACAGAAACAGCCAATAATGAAGTAAGCCCCACCAGTGACCTGACTCTCAGAGGGAAACGCTGTCCGTCCGGCAGATGCATGGTATCATAGTAAAAGCCATCCTCCTCATGCCAGAGACCGTCCTCTCCAAAACAGTTCAGTGATTCGGCGATATGGACAAAGTGCTCAAAAAACTTGGATGCCATATCTTCATACGCAGAATCTGTCCGGGCTATTTCCAGGGCTATGTCCATCAGATTCAGTGAGTACATTCCCATCCAGCTTGTGCCGTCAGCCTGTTCTATATGCCCGCCTGCCGGCAGTGCATTGCTCCGGTCAAAAACCCCGATATTGTCGAGGCCAAGAAAACCGCCCTGAAACATGTTATTTCCGTCGGAATCCTTTCTGTTCACCCACCATGTAAAATTAAGCAGCAGTTTATGAAAGATCCTTTTCAAAAACTGAATGTCCCCTTCTCCTTTGTCCATCTTTTCCAGCTGATAAACCTTCAGTGCTGCCCATGCATGAACAGGAGGATTAACATCACTGAAATTCCATTCGTAGGCGGGTATCTGTCCATTGGGATGCATATACCACTCGCGTAAGAACAGAACAAGCTGCTTCTTTGCAAAATCGGGGTCAACCCTTGATAAGGGGATGCAGTGAAATGCGAGGTCCCAGCTTGCATACCACGGATACTCCCATTTATCGGGCATGGAAATTATGTCTCTGTTAAAGAGATGTTTCCATTCACTGTTCCTGCCGGATCGCCTGCTTTCCGGCGGAGTAGGCAGTCCTTCATCCCCCTCCAGCCACGTCTCCATCTCATAATTATAATATTGTTTACTCCAGAGCAGTCCGGCATATGCCTGTCTCTGAACGAGTATGACATCACTTACCGGCTCGGACGGAGAAAACTGTGAATAAAATTCATCAGCTTCAGCTTTTCTTTGTTTGTATTTTTTTTCAAACTCCTCTGCAAAAGGGTTTCCACTGACGTGCCTGTTTGTCAGTCGTAATCTGATGGTCACTGAATGTTCACCTGGAATTGTATATCTGTAAAGAGCCGCGCATTTCGTACCATTATGTTTTTCCCGGAGCATACCAAGGTTATTGTTGATAATCGCGTCATGAAAGGAGTCCTTTACAAAGGCTGATAAATTGGGCTCACCGAATAATCTCTCCGAATTTGATTCGTTTTCAGTAAATAAAAGAGTCTCACTTTTTTCACAATACAGGGCATATGTGCCCAATTGTTCGTGGGAAGCTTCCACTATGCAATGGTCAGAAAGCTGTTTCAGTAACTTAATATCCGGCTTGTTTCTGGTCTGACCAAATGACCAACGGTTTCTGAACCATAATGTTGGCAGCACTGCAATATCCGCGCTGTCTTTGCCACGGTTGAATACCTCTATTCTTATGAGGATATCGTCATGGTCTGCTTTTGCGTATTCCACAAAGACATCAAAATACCTGTTCTGATCAAAGATGGCTGAGTCCAGGAGTTCATATTCCGGCTCCTGCTTTGACCTGCTTTGATTATTATTAATCAACTTTGCATAAGGGAATTCTCCCTGCGGATATTTGTACAGATACTTCATATAGGAATGGGTAGGAGTGTTGTCCAGATAATAATATAATTCCTTTACATCCTCTCCGTGATTGCCCTCGCTTCCGTTTAATCCAAAGAGCCTTTCCTTTAAGATGGGATCCCTGCCATTCCACAAGGCAATGGCAAAACATAAATTCTGTTTAATGTCAGATATCCCGGCAAGACCGTCTTCACCCCAGCGGTAAGCACGTGAACGTGCATGGTCATGAGGGAGATAGTCCCATGCCTCTCCGTCCTCACTATAATCCTCCCTGACAGTCCCCCACTGACGTTCGCTCAGATAGGGCCCCCACTTTTTCCAGAAGACTTTATGGGCAGTATTGTCCGAAAGCCTTTTTTGTTCCGCAAAAGGCGAGTGTTCGCTCATGTTTTTTCTTCCCGTGTATAATCGTGAGGGATCGGGCCTGATCGCCTTGGATAATAAGTGACACTAAATGTGTATTTATTCAAGCTCATCATTCTTCATACATCTTCACTGTTCAACGGACAAGGGGCACGGTGAATCATCCGCCCTCAGAAAACCCCGGATACAGCGTCATCCCGCCGTCTGCAAAAACAGTTGTTCCTGTGATATAGTCCGCCTCATCCGATGCCAGCCATACCGCGACTCTCGCAATATCATCGGGTTCGCCAACACGATCATAGGGGATTAATGTGAGCAACTCCTTTTCAGCCCCGGCTGTTTCCCAGGCACTCCTGTTTATGTCCGTCTTGATTGCTCCCGGCCCGATACTGTTTGCCCGGATTTTAAGAGGAGCGAGCTCCTGGGCAATGCTCTTCATTAACAGTGAGACCCCCCCTTTTGAAGATGCATAGTTCACATGCCCCGCCCAGGGAATGACTTCATGCACGGAGCTTATAAAGATAATTTTGCCGGCAGCCGCTGATCTTTCCGGCACAACACCACGGCGGACAAATTCCTTCACCGCCTCTCGTGAGCATAAAAACGGTCCCGTAAGATTAATATCCATGACACGCTGCCACTGGGCCAGGGTCATCTCAATAAAGCTCGCGTCTTTCTGGATACCCGCGTTATTCACAAGGATATCGAGTGTCCCGTACTCTTCAAAGACAGATTGAAACATTGAAAGCACCTGATCTTCATCACTCACGTCCGCCCTTACCGCGATGGCCCGGCCACCCGCGTCGTTAATTTCACGGACTACCGCGTTTGCGCCATCTTCGCTTGATACATAGTTTACAACAACCCGCGCACCGGCCGCCCCCATCGCCCTGGCGATTCCCGCTCCTATTCCTGAACTGCCGCCGGTAACGAGCGCAATCTGGTTTTCCAAAAGCTTTTTGTGATTCATGGTATACCCCCGGTTAAAATACATTCGAAGTACATTAATGATCTTATGTTACGGGCGTACGGGAAAGATTTCTCCCATGGTCTCCCTTGCAATGGTCAGTGCTGAGTTGACATAGTTTATCATTATAAAAAATCATTTGCCCCCTCCCGTTCTGTCCGAAGCGCGATTGCCTGAACACCGCATGATTCAATTATATCTCAAGGATGGATTTACAGAGGCTCAATAGCGTATATTTCTGGAAAAGGGGTGCCTGTGGAAAATTTTCTTTGCATCCTGTTCACGAAAAGCGACCAATTTCTGACTGCTTGAATTACTAAGGTTCTTTCAGTAATTGCCGTATGAAGTTTTCCACAGGTTCCGGATCGAATCCTCCAAACTTTTGAAATCGAATGTATCCATTTTTGTCCATGATTGCTATTTCCGGCGTCCCCCTTGTTCTGTACCGTTTCATAGTTTCAGGAGTCCTTTCTCCCTTTTCATGTTTGTCAACTCCCACAAGGTGATGAATCTTCTTTTCTTTAACAAATGATTTTAAGCGTGTCGGGTTCTGGTAGCTGTGTCCTTCAAAAACAGTGTGTATGCTTAAAATAAACAGGCTCCCGGCTTCCAGCTCTGTCTCAAATATCTTTGTCCACCTTTGAACCAGGGGGATAGAAAAGCGATTGCAACCGGGTCACCAGAGCTGAAAAAACTCAACAATAACAACCTTGCCTTTTAGTTCACTCAAAGCGACTCCCGGACCATTTATCCATTCTGAGATGATCCACTCTGGTGCTTTTTTGTTTTGTGCCAATGAAACGTTACATGTAATAATGAATATAACTAAGCTTAATGTGAGCAACCGCAATTTTTTCATAGGCATCTCCCTGTATATGTGATAAGGTATCTCTTTAACGCCCGGTATATTTTTCTCCGACATCATTTAAACAATTAATTCTTACCTGACGGTAACAGGTCCGGCCCGAAGTCCCCCTTTCCCCCGCCGGCTGGCAGAATGGGAACAACCATAAAATCAGGCGGCAATTCCCCGGTAAGTGAATGCAAAAAAGCAACGATGTCATCAGTTTCAGCTGATGACAATTTTATATCTAACATTTTCTCAGCCATAAAGTTGACCATCTCGGAAAGGTCATCTATAAGGCCTGCATGAGTGTAGGGGGGTGTTTTGGCTACGTTTAACAATTGCGGTACTTTGAAGAAGTACTTGTCTTCCTCTTTTTTCGTTTTTTTAGCCCTTCCCAGGTCATTTTCTGCACCGGGAAGAAGGACTTTATGAAGATGCAGTCCTGTGTCGTGTGATTCGGGGTGCTCCTTTGCGTGGACGCTCACTTTCGGGTTGTGCGCAGGCCCGGAAAACGTTGGGCCCCAATGGCATCCGATGCAGCCCTTATCATCAAAGAGTGCCATCCCTCTTTTTTGCGTCTCTGTAATAGCATTTTCATCACCGTGAAGCCAGCGTGCAAGCGGATAATTAGGCGTTATGAGGGTCCGCATAAATGCAGCCATTGCCTTTCCCATGTTCTCTTCAGTAAGTGGTTCCCCAAAAACCTTTCCAGACAACTCGCGGTACTCGGGAAGTCTGTTCAGTCTTTCAGCTACTTCTTTCGGCCAACTCCTTGTTGCAACGTGAGACCTGACAGCGGCAAGGGATTGATGTTCCAGGGTGGGGGATTCCCCCGCCCAGAATTGAGCAGTTAAAAAAGCTGCGTTTAACACTGTCTGGGCGTTTCGCAAATGAATTTCTCCATTAATGCCGACAGATTTCCGCATGGGCTCTGCACCATAATATGAAGGGTAGTGGCAAAATACACAGCTCGTGGCTCCTGTTTTTGACACTCTCCTGTCCCAGTAGATCATCTTTCCTAATTGTATTTTATCAGGCGTCATCTGATTATCAGGGGGTATCGGGGGGAGTGCCGGAAGGGGGGTGAAGACAGATCTATATTTTTCATATTGGGGATCACTTGCTCGTGCTTCGTCCGCCGATACAAATAACGAACAAATACCGATACTCAGGAACAGAATTATTATTTTTACATTCTTTCGCATAGCGTTCCTCCGTGCAAAACATTATTTTTATCATTGTGTACCGAATATCTGATAACTGACATGATTTAAATCATACGGGGCATGAATGAGGATATAATTCCTTTAACTTGCTATGCACGTAAGAAATTATAACTCACGACAGGCACTTTACTTTTGGTTTGCTTAAGGTTTCTTTACAGGGACTTATGAATTGATCATCTCTTAAGTTATTGAATTTTTCAAGATGATTTTGGCGGGAGCGTTAAACTTCACTTCGTTACGCTGACCAATTGCGCGAAACGCAATGATGTGCAATGGCGGGAGCGTGTGGATGAGGTAAGCTGAAAAAAGTGGACACCAAAATTAAGGTAAATAAAATAACTTTAATGGAGGTGCCAGAATGGAAAGAATCCCTTATGGGAAGTACAGCAGGGAGTTCAGGCAGGAAGCAGTGAAGCTTGTCATTGAGGGCGGCCTTTCAATACCGGAGGCCGGGAGGCGGTTATCCCTTGCCCCGTCAACCCTGGGCAACTGGATAAGGGCCTATAAGACCGGAAAGCTCTCGGACGTGGGGAAAGGGCAGAAGCCTCTGACGGAAGTAGAGATGGAAAACTACAGGCTCAGGAAAGAGCTGGCGGAAGTAAAGATGGAGCGTGACATATTAAAAAAAGCGGCAGCGTACTTTGCGAAGGAGTCGCAGCGAGGTGCGCGATGATAAAGAGACTGCGGCTCAGCTATCCGATACCTTCACTTTGCGGAGCTCTAAATGTGTCAGTAAGTGGATACTACGCATGGAGCGGCAGGAAACCGTCCAGGCGGGCACAGGAAGATGCAAGACTGGAAGCAGAGATACTGGCGGCCCATAAGAGGACAAGAGGCACCTGTGCCCCTGATCGTCTGAGAGAAGACATGAAAGAACACGGAGTTGATGCGGGGATATATCGTATAAGGAAGATTCGTAAAAAACTCGGCATAAGATGCAAGCAGGTCAGGAAATTCAGGGCAACTACCGATTCGGACCACAAACTTCCTGTGGCGGACAATCTTCTGGAGCAGAGATTTGAGGTAGCAGAGCCCAATAAGGTATGGGTATCGGACATCACCTATATCCCTACGGATGAGGGCTGGCTTTACCTTGCAGGCCACAAGGACATATGCACCGGAGAGGTGGTCGGACATGCGATGTCGGACAGGATCACAAAAGACCTGGTCAGCCGATCTCTATTAAGGGCTGTATCAACAAAGAGGCCTGAAAAAGGGCTCATACACCATTCAGACCGGGGCAGCCAGTACTGCGCCCATGACTACAGGAAGCAGCTTGAACAGTTCGGCATGAAATCATCCATGAGCAGGAGAGGGAACTGCTATGACAACGCCCCTATGGAGAGTTTCTGGGGAACCCTCAAGAATGAGCTTGTGCACCACAGCCGCTACAGAACAAGACAGGAGGCAATGCAGGAGATCACAGAGTATATAGAGGTATTTTACAACAGACAGAGAAGGCAGAAACGGTTGGGTTATCTATCGCCAGCTGCCTATGAGAAACGGTTTTATGAAAAACGGCTCGTTGCATGAGGTAATTGGTGTCCACTATTGACGGCAGGGGTCAGCTATCCCCGTGAGAAATGCTCCAATACCTCCTAGCATCGCAGCTGTTAACGTCCA
>JBFKMY010000116.1:0-7176 GCA_041629615.1 Thermodesulfovibrionia bacterium
CCGATCTAGGGCACTTTCTCGTACAAAGACCGCAGACTTTACATTTATCAAGATTAATTGTTGAGAGAAAGTTTTCAACTTTCGGTGCATTATAGGGGCATACTTTTACACACAGTCCGCAGGCGATACAGCCGACCTGACAGTTCTTCTTTGTGGCAGGCCCCCTGTCCTTTGAGTGGCAGCTGACAAGAACCTCTTTTGCCATCGGCAGGATTTCTATCACCTTCACAGGACAGGTCTGTGCACATACCCCGCAGGCTGTACACTTGACCGGATCTATTACAGGCAGATTTTCTTCATTCATCCTGATCGCACCAAAAGGACAGGCACGGGAGCATGACCCGTACCCCAGACAGCCGTAGATACAGGACTTGTCTCCGCCGCTTGCGAGGATAGCTGCCTTGCAATCTTTGACCCCTTCGTATTTAAATCTGCGAACCGAACGGGAACATCCGCCCTGGCAGAAAACCCTTGCGATCTTCGGCTCGCTTTTTTCAGCTGCCTTCCCCGTTATGTGAGCAACAGCTTCAGCACTTGCTGCTCCACCGGGAGTGCATAAGTTGGGTTTGACATCAGGATTAAGTACAACGGCCTCAGCATACTGGCGGCAGCCCGGATATCCGCATGCCCCGCAATGTGCATGTGCAAGGACCTCCGATACCTGGTCCACCCGGGGGTCCTCTTTCACGGCAAACTTTTTCGCCGCAAAAGCAAGGCCCATTCCAAAGAGAGCTCCGATTCCAAGGAGAAAAGCTGCGGTAAATTTTACGAGCTCCACAAGATCAACGGATTCCCTTACTTCCACGCCTCCGCCAACACCGGCATAAAGCGCAGAAGAACTGAGAAGCAGCAGCCCGGCAGTGAATATTAACGCTTTCCTTTTCGTTCCCTTATTAATGGTAACCATGTAACACCTTCACTTTTATTTTATACAATTTTTTCAAACAATTTAAAGTCACTGCAGTAAAGCACGCGGCCCTGAGACAGTATTCATTATGCTACCAGCTTTGCGCTTAACGTTATTTTACAACGTTATCAGCCCGGAAAAACCGGTAAATGCAAGCGCAATGAGTCCTGCAATAATAAATGATATCGGAAGGCCCCTGAACGGAGCCGGAACATCAGCAACTTCAAGCTTTTCCCGGATACTTGCCATGATAACGAGAGCAAGCCCAAAACCAAGACCTGAACCAAGGGCAAAGGCCAGGCTTTCCAGAAAATTATAGTGCTCCCCGGCATTTTTCAGAGGAACAGCAATAATAATACAATTGGTCGTGATAAGTGCCAGGTATACGCCAAGTTTGTAATACAGCGAAGGGCTCACCTTTTTCATGATAGTATCGGCTGACTGAACAAATGCAGCGACAATACCGATAAAGACAATGATCTTGAGAAACGTTAAATCAAGCGGTACCATTATAAACTGATATATTACCCAGCTTAACGCAGCGCTGACCACCATGACCATCGTAAACGTAATACTCATGCCTACCGCAGTTTCCATCTTTTTGGAAACACCAAAGAATATACAGAGACCCAGGAACATGGTAAAGACAAAATTATTGATAAGCGCTGACGAAACAACTAATTCAAAAAGTTTGGTAAGGTCCATTGTGATACCTCTTCTAACCCGGTTATACTCCCGAAGCCCCTTTCCCTCCAAAAAATCTCATGTCTATCCAGTTAAAAAATCCCATGAGCAGACCAACAGCCAGAAAGCCTCCCGCCGGGAGGATCATGATAAGCAGCGGATTCCCCGCAATCAGAGAAACACCGAACAGTTCCCCCTTGCCTAACAGCTCCCTGAAAAAACTGATTACTATCATGGCAAAAAGGAATCCGATTCCCATGCCCAGACCATCACACACAGAAGATACGACCTTGTTTTTGTTAGCAAAAACCTCTGCCCTCGCAAATATCGAAGCAAAAGCAACGATAATCTGAATATACAGGCCTATCTCTTTATATATTGCCCGCGCATAGGTTGCCATCAACAGGTCGATAATGGTCACATATCCTGCAATTATAAGCATGAATATGGGAATACGAATTTTGGGGTGAATAAAATTTCTCATTAAAGATACCGTCATGTTGACCATTGTCTGCACAAACACGACAGAAATCCCCAGGGCAACACCATTCTTCAGTCCATTTGTGACCGCAATGGAAGGGCACAGACTGATCGCCATACGGAAAATGGTATTTTCCCCGAACATTCCATTTTTTATCAGTTCCCAGTTGCTCTTTTTTTGGAGACTCATCCCTGTACCTCTCCTGATAATTTCTCATGCAACATTTTTACTCCATTTTTTACTCCATCTTCCGCAACAGCACGGCTTGAGATCGTCGCACCTGTTATCGCCTGAATTTTGTCCGGTGTCTCCCCCTTAATGACGACCAGATTATCGGCGCTCCTGCCTTTGAACTGATTGAGAAAATAGTCCTTTTCAATTTCATCTCCCAGTCCGGGCGTCTCCCCGTGCCCCAATATGCTGATTTTCTGCACGATAAAGTTTTTATCAACCGATGCCAGCACATGGATATAGCTCGAATACCCCTTTCCGAAACCTTCTACAATATACCCGATGTCCTGAGGGTCCAGACATTCTGTTTCATCTTTCATGTTTCCCGTCTTCTCATCTTCAACACGTGTCACTTTCAGTTCACCGCATTTGCGGGCAGCATAATATTCAGCGTGCTTTTCATGGGGCTCCCAGACCCCCATTACCGCGATATTGTCTGCCTCGGGCATCATCAATTTAAGGGCAGCTTCCTTTTCCTCTTTAGCCTTTATAAACATGATAGGGGCCGTCTTGGCATATACAAAGGCCATTATCAAACCACCGATGACATAAATGACAACAAGATTAACGGTTATCTTAACCATGTCCTTTCCCGTCATTTCGCCTGCTCCTTCTTCTCCTTGACTGCTCCAAACATTTTCGATTTCACCCCTCTGTCAATCAAAGGAGCAAAACAGTTCATCAAAAGGATCGCAAACATTACCCCTTCCGGGAAACCGCCTTTAAGCCGTATCAGCATCGTAATTGCGCCACACCCGATCCCGAAAATTATCTGTCCTTTTCTGATTGAAGGACAGGTAACATAATCGGTGGCCATAAAAAAGGCCCCGAGGACCAACCCGCCGCTGAGCAAATGAATTATCGGATCTCCTGTAAAAATCCCGCTTTCACCGCCAAAGGCCCACGCCGTCACCCCTACGGTTGCCATAAAAGAGAACGGGATATGCCATGTTATGTATCCCCTGTAAAGAAGCAGCGCTGCTCCCATTAACAGGGCAATGACAGATGTCTCGCCAAGTGATCCTGCCCTGCTTCCCATAAAAAGGCTCATATAAAGGTCTCCCTTGTCGCCGAATACCTGCATCAGCTGCGCAAGCCCCTCTTCTTTTAATATTCCCAACGGGGTGGCAGTGGTCCTGGCATCAAGGGCAACAAACTGCGCGGTGGGCTCAGACCATATCGTCATGAGCTTGGGGAATGATATCAGCAAAAAAGCCCTGCCGATAAGTGCAGGATTAAATATATTGTAACCCAGACCGCCAAAAAGCAGTTTTGTAATGACGACCGCTATAAGCGAACCTACTACGGGAATATAAAAAGGTACGCTTGGAGGAAGGTTCAGACCAAGAAGAAGTCCGGTCAAAAATGCGCTCCCATCGCCTATGGTGCTCTGTTTTTTAAGACTTACCTGATATAGATGCTCGGCAAGAACGGACGTTAAAATACACAATCCTGTAACATACGCTGCAAGCGGACCAAAATAATACACGGACATTATAAAAGCAGGGGCAAGGGAGAGATTAACTGTCCACATGATGCGTCCGACCGTCTCTTTTCCCCTGACGTGCGGACTTACAGAAACGATTAACTCATGAGCCTTTGCTTCAGTTGCCATTGAGCACCCTGTGTTCGCTATTCCTAAAATGAATTTCCCAAATTTTCAGCATAAATCTCTTAATCCATAGCCATGAGCTTTTATGGTTTGACCTGTGACTTTGCAAGGCGTATAAACTGCACCATCGGCCTCTTTGACGGACAGACGTACGCGCATGAACCGCACTCAAAACAGTCAAAGAGATTGTTTTCCTTTGCATCTTCATAGAAACCCTTCTCCGCATAAATACTCAGAATCGAAGGATTAAGCCCCATGGGACAGACATCGATACAGCTTCCGCATCTGATACACGCGGTATACTCATCGGAGGAAACATATTCATCTTCCGCCATGACCAGGATTCCGGAAGTGCCTTTTACGACCGGCACGTCAAGCGTCCATTGTGCAAATCCCATCATTGGTCCGCCCGATATGACCTTGACAGCACCTTCAACAAGGCCTCCGCACTGTTCAATGACATCGGCCATGAGGGTCCCTATCCGTACCATCATATTTGCCGGCTCCTTTATTCCCGTTCCCGTAACCGTAACCACCCGCTCTATTAAAGGTTTGCCAAACCGGACCGCTTCATACACTGCAAGTGCCGTCCCTACATTCTGCACTACAACCCCTACGTCCATGGGGAGCCCCTTGCTCGGGACCTCCCTGCCTTTAATGGCCTTTATCAACATCTTTTCCGCACCCTGAGGGTATTTTATCTCAAGCGGCCAAACGTGGATATCCGGCTCCGCGGACACTGCATCCCTCATAGCTTCTATGGCATCCGGTTTGTTTTCCTCAATCCCGATATGTCCCTCCCGTACACCGAGAGACTTCATGATTACCTTCAGTCCTTCCACAACTGCCTTCGGCTGCTCCACCATTAATCTGTGGTCAGCGGTCAGATAGGGTTCACATTCAGCCCCGTTAATTATCACCGCATCGATGGGTTTTTCCTTGGGCGGGGAAAGCTTCACATTCGTCGGAAAGGCCGCTCCGCCCATACCGACTATTCCTGCATCTTTTATTATTGTCCTGATCTCATCGGCAGAGAGGTTCAAATAGCCGGTGTTTTCCTTAAAAGGTACCGCCTCATCCTTTCCGTCACTCTCAATGACAATAGACTGCACCATCTTGCCCACAGATGTTGGAAAATCGGCGATTGCTATCACTTTTCCCGACAGCGACGCATGAACGGGGGAAGAAACGAATCCCGTTGTCGTGCCGATAACCTGCCCCTTTTTCACTTCATCCCCGATGGCTACCTCCGGCACGGCAGGAGCTCCTATATGCTGACTGAGAGGAACCACTACTCTCCGGGGCAGATGAGCCTGGGTAATAGCTTTTCCCGCGGCCAGTTCTTTGTGGTACCCGGGGTGGATCCCTCTTTCAAACGTAGCAGTTTTACTCATTCGTCTATCCTTCAGCAAAACTATTAATCAAAAAACATACGTACCAAGTTTTACTTATACGCTTATAAATTATGCTTTTTGAAGAGAATTCGAATCAAACGTATATTGATAACATTTCCCGGATTTTATGTCAACATTTAAATATGAAAATAAATAAAAGCATCAAAATTATTTATTGCAGGAGACAAAAAGAACTGTCAACTCCCACGCAAGCACGCACTTTTTCCGGTATCCCGCTCAATACTATTACAACGCAATACACTGCATTCCTGATCCCTAGCATTTTTCTTGCCAGCTACTTTACAAGGTACACATCCTGTGATAGACTAATGCATGATCAAGAGCAGATTTTTCTGGATTATATCTGCCATATTAATTTTTGGAATCCTGTTACTCCTTAATTATAAAGGAAGCAATTTTAATATTCTCCCTGCATACCAGACTTCATCCATGAAAAATCTCTATCTGAAGCACAGAGAAGGCGACGAGGTCAAATGGGAGCTTTCTTCTGACAAGGCGATCCTGCCGCTCGGGAATAAGGAGGTCTTTCTCACCGCGCTGACCCTGAAGATAAACCAGTCTCCTGAAATTTATCTTACCAGTGGAAGCGGCGTCTATGACATTGAGCAGGAAAACGTTTTACTCAATCAGTCTGTTGAACTTACGATAAAGGATGCAACTTTTACTACAAACACCCTGAAGTGGGACAGCAAAGATGATCTCATAACAACGGAAGATGAAATCAAATTTACCGGCAACAGTTTTCTCATCACGGGAACAGGCCTTGCCGCAAAAGCAAGGGACCAGCAGGTAAGGATAATAGAGGATGTCAAAGCTATTTTTTATCGTTAATATTTTACTGTCTACGATTATTTTACACGGTGTGGTTTACGCCTCTCCTCTCATTGACAGTACGCAGAAAACACCGGTGATCATAACGTCGGAAACGCTTGTTGCCGACAATAAAAATAATACCGCAATATTTGAAGGCGCGGTAACCGCAAAAACCGATGCCATGACAATGTATTCAGATAAGATGACGGTCTATTACGATAATACCGAGAGGAGAGTAAAAAAGATTCATGCTGTCGGCCATGTTAAGGTAAACAAAGAGGAGCGGGTGTTATTTTCAGACGAAGCCATCTATATGGAAGAGGGAGAGAAAATCATATTCACGGGAAACCCGAAGGCCGTTGACGGCGAAAATGTCATCTCGGGAAAACAGATAATTTTTCACCTTAAGGACGAGCGTGTTATCGTCGAGGGAAGCAGGGTCATTCTGCAAAACAGGCAGGGTCTGAACTGATGCATTCCCTCGAGATAAAGGGAATCAAAAAAAGTTACAACGGGAAACCGGTAGTGACCGACATAACCCTGTATATTAATTCAGGAGAAATTGTGGGCCTCCTCGGACCGAATGGAGCAGGGAAAACCACCTCGTTCTATATGATACTGGGACTTATACATCCCGATGCGGGTGATATTTACCTCGATGGTGAGAACCTCAGCAATGCGCCCATGTATAAGAGGGCGAGAAAGGGGATCGGATACCTGCCACAGGAGGCCTCCGTTTTCAGAAAACTGAAAGTTGAAGACAATATCAAAGCCGTTCTTGAAATAACAGACATCGACCAGCATGCAAAGCGGGAAAAACTTCAACGCATACTGGAGGAATTTAATCTTACCTCCATTGCAAAAAGTTACGGGTATCATCTCTCAGGAGGGGAACGGAGAAAGGTGGAAATCGCACGGGCCATCGCTGTTGATCCCGTTTTCATACTGCTTGACGAACCCTTTGCAGGGATCGACCCCCTTGCTGTTAATGAATTAAAAAAAACATTGCGGCATCTGACGGACAGAGGCATCG
>JBFKMY010000117.1:0-7169 GCA_041629615.1 Thermodesulfovibrionia bacterium
GAGGCACTTCTTCATCTCCCGTGAGATGTGCTACAAAATTTAGAGGCTGCCCGAATACATACCCTGTCATTGCTAATTGTGTTACCAACAATAATAATAATAATTTTTTAATGAGATGTATCTGTCTTTTCATGTTATTCCTCCTTTGAGCTTTCTTTTTTTGATAATGTATCATTTGTTCAATGAGTTATAATCACCCCTTTCGAAATTATCGAGATTTTCTTTTATCCTATTCTTAAAGTATAGATCCATTTAATTGAGGTGAAATATGACATAAATCATATGATATTGGACACAACTGAAATTTAGTGATTTGCATTTGAAGTGCTGTATTCCATGATCTGATATTTTATTAATGAATGAAGAACTCGTTTTCTGGAATATCACGATACATGAAGATAATAGAAAGTCAATAATATACTGTCAGAATTCGGAATCATTGACTGAAGCGAAATAGTGAGAGTCTTTGAGAATATGGAGAACTTATGATTTCAGTGAGTAATAAATGAAACAGGTTAAGACTAAGGATTTATACAGGTTATTGCAGATATTGGTTCTCTCAGAATTGAAGGCTTTATCTAAGTATGAATGATCTGTGGTTCGCATAGAATTGATGATTACAGGATAAAAATGTAGGGGCACCTCTTGTGGGTGCCCTTTCTTTCAAAACACATTCCGCCAGAGACAGGAATCATCCTGCCAAAGACAGGGCAGGCACAAGACCTGCCCCTACATCACCACCACCGCCGCGAACAACAGTATCATTGGGGGATGTTGTTGGAATCTTTAAATCAATTTCAACATATCAATATGTAATGAATGTCAATACAAATAAATGGGCACCCTTTACGGGTAAATTGTGGCAGCGCAATTATTATGAACGTATTATTCGAAATGAAACAGAAATAAACCGCATCCGTCAATACATTATCAATAATCCTTTGCAATGGAAGAATGATGAAAATAATCCGAATAATATATGAATGCTGATTTCCAAAATAAATCAATTCATATAAAGCATTATTGAAGTCATTGACTCAAGCGAACAATCAAGAATTAATGACATTGCTATAACCTGATGATGTTAAATGTGAATCAATAAAAATTCCCCAATTTATTAATATAAGTGATCATAAAAGAGGGCCTGGATATTCCAGGCCCTCTTAAATAACCTGCTTGAGAAATTTACTTAAAGGGAAGGGTTGGGTGGGTGAATCTGAACATTCCCTCCATCCAATGCACCGCTTGCCTGAAATACTATCTCTCCTGTGCCTGGATCGCGAACTATGATCTCAAAAAAGTCGGGATCATTCCCCTTCTTGCCTGCTGGTTCACCACCATCGACAACAAACCCTGTAAAGGGGAATCCATCAACTCCGTTGAGTCTTCCTGTGCCTTCAAAAAGGGCTTTATTGATATCAAAACCTTTCTTTCCACCAGGCTGCCCCGGTCCGGTTTTCGCTATGACAACACAATCTGTAATGTGGACATCATGAGAATGAAAGTTGTCTCCGGTATTATGATCGATGACCTCCCAGGATCCCGAAGGCGGCGGACCGACATTGCCTCCGAAAGTGAAATCCTTGCTGCCCGATTGACGGCCTGCGTTATGGAATCCTCCCGTTGTTATCCAGCAAACACCTTCATCCCCTTCATTGTAGATAATGGAACCAATAGCACCTGATCCGTTAAGGTTGACCCTCATAAGATCTACTCCTGACAGTCCTATAGGACCAACAACTACAACACCATTATCTCCTGTTGGTGGAATAGTAATTAAGTTTACTGGAAGATCAGGTCCCGACAGTTCAAGAAAGGTACCGTCTTCCCCCTGCTCAGTTTCTATATCTATCATTGTAATACTGTTTACTGTGACTGTTCCTCTGTTGTTTTTTCTAATTGTAGAAAAATCGAAGTCTACAAACATTCCCAGCAAATCAGCATCATCAGGATCGTCAACAAGACCGTCTGCGGGACTTACATCAATTAAGTCCTCACCTATGATGAGTAACTTGCCCAGAGGACTATTATTGTCCGGACCATAACCTGGTGTCAATAAATCAGTATCCTCCCCGGTAGGATTGGCTGAATCGAAGACAACTGCGGTATTGGTTGCAAGCCCGAATGCCGGACTGTATCCATTTACCTGAATGGATCCTGTCACATCTCCACTAACACCGCTTCCACTGGATAGTTCATCGGGGATTGTCCCGGCAGGTAATCCCTCAAAATCTATTTCTGCTGCTGACACAGGGTTGCTCAATATGCACGCTATTCCCAGCATCAAAACGGAAGCTAAAAATATTCTTTTCATTTTCATCTCCTTTCATTAAATTAATTTTCATCTCCCCTGCTTTTTCACCTCCGGTATAAATATTTCCCTTTTGGAATCATATGCTCTGATTAGTTTTCAAATAACATCTGAAACTACGTAACTATGGCAGGTAAGGGGAACATCGGTACGCTACTCTTCTTTCATTTTACCTCGGGTATTATTAGATATACTACTCTCAGAAAATATATGCAAAAATAATACCACCTTTGAACTTCTTGATTTAATATAATTTCAACAAATCATGTCATGGGAGAATTGTAAAGTATTTAGTCATGTGAAAGGAATCCCGACTTTTCAGAGGGAAACGTACGATACTTTTTACAGGTATTGCTTCAAATACTTTCCTGTATACGATTTCCTGCGCGCTGCTATCTTCTCCGGAGGGCCTTCCGCCACTATGTACCCTCCTTCCTCTCCCCCCTCAGGGCCGACATCAATTATCCAGTCTGAGCATTTTATGACATCCATGTTGTGTTCAACCAGCAGGACGGTGTTTCCTGCATCTACAAGGGTGTTGAGAACGGTGAGCAGTTTGTTGATATCGTCGGGATGAAGGCCCACGGTGGGTTCGTCCAGTATATACATATAGTCTTTCCTGTTTAATACCCCCAGTTCAGCACATATCTTGAGCCTCTGGGCCTCGCCTCCCGAAAGGGTCGTGGCTGCCTGGCCGAGCCTGAGGTACCCCAGTCCGACTGACGCCATGAGCTTTAATTTTCCGGTCAACGAATGAAGGTGCCTGAAGAAATCAATCGCTTCATCAACGGTAAGCTGCAGGACCTCATAAATGTTTTTTCCATTATAGGTGACTGTCAGAATTTCCGGCTTATATCTTCTCCCTCCGCATTCTTCACACTTTACATATAGATCTTCGAAGAAATACATCTCAAGCCGCTGATACCCGGCTCCTGTGCACGCACTGCATCTCCCCCCTTCCGTATTAAATGAAAAGTGTCCCGGGCTATAGCCGAGCATGCCTGACTGCGGCTGTTCTGCAAAAAGCCTGCGTATCGGATCAAAGGCCTTTATATAGGTGACGGGATTTGACCGGGGGCTTTTGCCGATGGGATTCTGGTCTATGATTTTGACCCCCTTCAGATGTTCCCGCCCTTCAATTGCCCGAAAAGGCCGGGCACTCTTTACATCTACTCTGAAAAACGTAGCAAGGGCATTATAGATTGTGTCTTTGACAATGGTGCTCTTACCGGAGCCCGACACGCCTGTTACACAGGTCATTGTATGAAGAGGGATGCGAACATCCAGGTGTTTGAGATTGTTGCCGCTGGCTTCTCTTATGGTAAGCATTTTCCCTGAGCCTCTTCTTGCTGATTTTGCTGCGGGGATTATTTCCGTATTGTTCAGGTACCGCGCAGTGAGTGTATCCGTATCCAGGAAATCGGAAAGAGTGCCTGAGTACACCAATCTGCCGCCCTTCTCTCCTCCCCCGGGACCCAGTTCAACGACCCAGTCAGAAGAATCAATAATGGCCCGGTCATGTTCAACGGCGATGACGGTGTTGCCTGCAGCGGCAAGCTCTTTCAATATATCTGCTATACTGCTTACATCCCTCGGATGAAGACCCACGGTGGGCTCATCCAGCACATAGAGGGTCCCCGTGAGTTTCGATGCCAGCTGATTTGAAAGGTTTATTCTCTGCGCCTCGCCGCCGGAAAGGGTCTTTGCCTCCCGATCGAGGGTAAGATAACCGATTCCTACCCGGTTGAGAAAATTCAACTTTAGATGAAGCTGCCTGAGGATTTCAGAGGAGAGCTCCTGATCCTGTTGTGAAAGGTCGAGGCCCGAGAAAAAATCAGTTAACCGGGAGAGGGACAGGGCGGTAAGCCCTGTAATGGTTGTACCCCCCAGTTTAAATGCCAATGCCTCCGGCCGAAGTCTGTGCCCCCTGCACTGTTTGCACATTTCAGCTTTCCTGTATCTGCTCAGAAATACCCTGACATGCAGTTTGTAACGTTTCCCTTCGAGTTCTTCGAAGAAATCATTAACCCCGTAAAAATCATCTGCTCCTTCAAAGATCAGTTTCCTTGTCTCCTCCGGAAGGTTCCCGTAAGGAACGTTGAGGCCTATTCCGTGCGACGGGGCCGCCTTTGCAAACTGCCGGTACCACCATCGGGCCGCAGGTTTGCTCCAGGGCTCTATAGCGCCTTCCCTGAGAGAAAGACCTCTGTCCGGAACAATATAGTCTTCAGAGTATGCCAGAGTGTTGCCGAACCCCTTGCATTCGGGACAGGCCCCGAGGGGATGGTTAAAAGAAAAGAGAAGCGGCTGCGGCCGGGAAATTTCCCGGTTACATTCAAGACATTTTAACTCTGATTGAAACCTGAGGAGCATGTTCCTTTCGGGTGGATCGATGAGTATCTCGACCTTCAGTTTATTATGACCGTGCTGCCAGGCGGTCTCTATGGAGTCGGACAGGCGGGGTTCATCTTTTATAATGACCCTGTCGAGTATGACTTCTGCAGCACCATCGGGAGATGTTTCATGTGAGCGAATTCTATGAAAGCCCTTCTTCCGGAGTTCTTCCGCCGTGTCATCGGAATCAAAAATAATGAGCGCCCTGGCACCCGGGTATTTTTCAATCAGTTCCTTCGCCACATCGGATGGTGTCCATGCCTTTAACGGACGGTCACAATCCGGACAGTGAGGGCGACCAATTTTAGAATACAGGAGTCGCAGATAGTCATATATTTCAGTTGTGGTCCCGACAGTGGAACGGGCTGTCTTGACAGGATTCCGCTGTTCCAGTGCTATGGCAGGTCTTATATTGCGGATCGATTCAACGTCAGGACGGTCGAGTTTCTCAAGAAAGAGTCTTACGTATGTGGAAAGGGACTCTATAAACCGCCACTGACCTTCAGCAAAGATTGTATCAAAAGCCAGAGACGACTTCCCTGATCCCGATACGCCGGTAACGGTGATAAATGCGTTGTGAGGCAGCCTGAGGCTTATATTCTTCAGGTTATTCTGTTTTGCCCCTTCAATGATAAGTTCATTCATGGACATCCGGATATTTTAACAGGTTCCTGTCAGGCTTTGGAATATGTCGGCTATGGGAACAGCCCCGGAAATGGGACATAAGAAATGTCAGGGGTAAATTAATAGCTGTCCTTGCGTGCCTCGGCCGCTATCATATATATCAAACGTTCTTTTTCGTCAATCTCATAAAAAAACCTGTACCTGCCTATTCGGTATCTCCATGTTTCCGGTTTGTAGTTTTTTAATTTTTTTATATTCTTGCCGAAATACGGATTTGCTCTGAGCTGAGGGTATACATATTCGAGAAGCTTGTTTTTAATTCTACCGCCATGTCCGCCGAAGTCTTTGCTTAAGTCTTTGCTGAACTGATCAGTTTCGAAGATCCTGTACTTAACCAATCAGTTTGCCTTTTCTCTTTCTTGCATCTTTATGGCCACTCTTAAGCTTGTCGATAAGCCTTGTGTTGCAGAATATCTCCTCCATTTCAAAATCATCTGCTAACATATTTTCTTTCAGTTTCATCAGCGCGAGGGTTTCGATTAAATTCGATATGCTACGATTTTCTTCACTTGCAGCTTCATTGAATTTTTTGTATACATCATCATTTAATCGCAAAGTGATCGTTTTAGGCATTTTCATTCACCTTCCTTCATTTTCATATATTTATAATATAATGCATTCAATGTGAATTTATCAAACATATCCAGGGGACATGGGGCAGTTCAGGCGTATAGAGTGTTTTTACAGGTATTTCCCCGGCCGCGTCAAGTATTTCTACAGCAACCATTTTATTTGAACGTCCTTGGTCTGCTATACTTCTGAATTAACGATTAATTCGGTTATGAGCAGTCATTTTTCAGCTAAGAAAAAACAGGCCTGCGGCTGAACGCTTACTGCTGACTGCTTTTAATTATTACAGGAGGTACAGGATGGTTTATGGCAAACAGTTTTCAATTGATACAAAGGGCTTTTCAGACATTAAAGACATCACCGTACATGTACAGGATATTGTTGAGAAATCGAATATACGAAACGGATTGGTCAATATTTTTGCAATCGGTTCCACAGCTTCTGTAACAACTATTGAATATGAACCTGCTCTTGTTGAAGATATGAAGGAGCAGCTGGAACGTTTTGCCTCAAAAAAAATGCATAGCCGTCATTCTCAGACATGGGGGGATGATAATGGGTTTTCTCATATTCGTGCGACGTTCATGGGGCCGGGACTGACAGTGCCGGTTTCTGATGGAACGGTCGTTTTGGGGACCTGGCAGCAGATTGTCGTAATCGATCACGATAACCGCCCGCGCTCAAGAAAGATGTATATTCAGGTTATGGGAGAATAGGAAATATATAACTGCTATCAATGGCAGGTAAATGGTGATGATTGACCTGTCCTGTTTGTAATTTGTGAGGCAGGTCACAGATAAGAGGGGCATCAAGTAATAATTTATAGATAGTAGATGAGGGATCATTTGAAAGGAGATGTGATGAGTAATTCTGAAACCAGGTACCATTCACAAGGGAAGTCTGAAGTGGTGAGAAAATATCTTATCGCACTGCTGTTTATGTTTTTACTGTCTTCTTATGCAGTTGCAGGAGAAACCCGGAAACCGTCAAAAACAGCCGGCGAGGTAATAAAAGAGACAGGGATCGCGATTGGCGCAGCGGGGAAGGACGTCGGCATGATGATCAGCAGGGACGTCAGGAAATTTGCTCATGAGACGGGAAAGTTTTTTAAGGAAACGGGAACAGCAATAAAAAACACCGTCATGGGAAAACAGGGAAAAAAGAAAAAGTAGTTTTTTTCGCTGAAACGGCAAGATTCAGTCCTCCTGTA
>JBFKMY010000118.1:0-7121 GCA_041629615.1 Thermodesulfovibrionia bacterium
CCTCCGGATCCCCATACACTTCCGATGTCGAGGCCTGAAGGATTTTTGCCTTGACCCTCTTGGCCAGACCCAGCATGTTTATTGCTCCGTGGACGGACGTTTTTGTCGTCTGTACAGGGTCATTCTGGTAATGAATCGGTGATGCCGGACATGCCAGGTTATATATCTCATCAACTTCGATGTACAAGGGAAATGTCACATCGTGCCGGATGAGTTCAAAATATGGATTGGAGAGAAGGTGGGCCACGCTCTGCTTGGTTCCCGTATAAAAATTATCGAGACACAGCACTTCATGACCGTCATCAAGGAGTTTTTCACACAGATGTGAACCGAGAAAACCTGCACCTCCGGTAACGAGAATTCTTTTCATGACCCTTTCCCTTTCTGAAATAAATTTTATTTTACCATAGAGAACCAATTAATACGTTCAATAGCCGTTTACTGCACTCGGGTAATGTAAACGCCTCCTGTACCATATCCTCTTGTCAGGCATATTTTTCTTGACAATATTTTTTCACAATGAATATAATTGCGTAATCCCTGCACGGCAATTTAACACTATTCTCAAGGAGGTATGTCTGTATGCAGAATTTTCCGTTAAAGATGTTCCTTAATGCAGCTGTTCTCATAATGATGACACTCACGATCTCCTGCACAAAACACGATACGGAATCAATTAAAATCGGCGTTGCCGGGCCCCACAGCGGCGACCTTGCCTCCTACGGAATTCCTTCCATCCGGGCGGCTGAATTTGTTGTCAGGGACATTAACGCTAAGGGCGGTATCCTCGGAAGGAGTGTTACACTGCTCGTCGAAGATGATGTCTGTAAACCTGAAATTGCCACAAATACGGCAGCCAGGCTCCAGTCTCAGGGCGTCCATGTGGTCCTGGGTCATATCTGCAGCGGTGCTACGAAAGCGGCCCTCGGTATTTATAAGGATGCAAAAATTGTTACCATGTCCCCTTCCGCAACAAACCCCCCGTTAACCCAAAGCGGCGAGTACCCCAACTTTTTCCGTACTATAGCCTCCGATGATGCACAGGCCAGGCTCGAGGTTGATTTTGCCCTTGATGTCCTGAAACTGAAGAAGATAGCTGTGCTGCATGATAAAGGTGATTATGGTAAGGGCCTGGCCGAATTTGCAAAGGAATTTCTTGAAAATTCAGGAAAGGCAGAGGTCGTGCTCTATGAGGGCATCACCCCCGGGGCAGTCGATTATTCCGCTGTAATTCAAAAAATTAAAATGTCAGGAGCTGAAGGCATAATATACGGGGGCTATCACCCTGAAGCATCCAAACTCGTCATGCTTATGCGCAAAAAAAAGATGGATACCGTCTTTATTTCCGATGACGGAGTAAAGGACGTGACCTTTATAAAAGTTGCCGGAGAATATGCAGAAGGTGTATATGCCACAGGCCCGAAGGACACTTCAGAAAATCCTCTTGCCATTGCAGCAAATACGGCCCACCGTGAACTGCACGGATCAGACCCGGGGGCATTTTACCTGAACGCCTATGCCGCTGCACAGGCCCTTCTCAACGCAATAGAAAAGGCAGGAACAACTGACTTTGACGCTGTTTCCCTGACATTGAAAACCGAATACGTAGACACCCCACTCGGAAAAATAAGTTTTGATGAGAGAGGAGATGCCATAGGAGTCGGCTTTTCTATGTATCAGGTGCGTAACGGTGAGTATGTGGAAGTAAAATAGGACACATGAGGGCAGGCATGCCGTCATGCCTTTCTGCATAGGCGTATTGCATCCGGAACAACTGTTTTTTTGAAACACTCAGAGCGTATGCCACGTCTCTGCAGTCTCCTGCCGTCAATCTCCTGATCGTATGTTCTTCATCTCCTTATTTTGCCGTTTATAATAGTCTCCCGCTCCGGCATGAAAAAAATGGCAGTCCGTTCAACATGCTATAATAATTCACTTGACCGGAATTCACATCTGTGTTCCGGGCTTTCGTATACAGTCAATGCGTAATGTAAAGCGGTAATTATTATCCGTTCGAAACATGGAATATTTTATTCAGCTCTTTCTGGGAGGCATAACAAGAGGCAGTATTTATGCCCTGATAGCACTCGGCTATACAATGGTTTACGGAATAATAGAGCTGATCAATTTTGCCCATGGTGAGATATATATGATTGGTGCCTTTACGGCCCTCATTGTTGCAAGTGTTCTGACGCTGCAGGGCTTTCATGAGATCGCCATCCTTGTCATCGCATCGCTGGTTGCCGTCATCTATTCATCAGCATATGGTTTCACCGTAGAAAAAATCGCCTATAAGCAGCTCCGTCACGCACCCCGACTTTCACCGTTAATAAGCGCCATCGGCATGTCAATCTTTCTTCAGAATTATGTTCTGCTGGCGCAGACATCGGACTTTCTGCCGTTCCCGAACCTTATTCCTGAATTTCCCTTTATGGAAATGTACGAACATATTTTCAGTTCTGCTGAACTGGTTATTTTTCTGACTACTGCGGTTATCATGATCATACTGACCATGGTCATCAAGTTTTCAAGGATTGGAAAAGCAATGCGCGCAACAGCCCAGGACAGAAAAATGGCCATGCTTGTCGGTGTAGATGTAAACAGGATTATTTCTGTAACATTTATTATCGGTTCAGCCCTTGCAGCCGTGGGAGGCGTCCTCATTGCCTCCCACATCGGCCAGATTAATTTTTATATCGGCTTTATTGTCGGGATCAAGGCATTCACGGCAGCCGTACTCGGGGGTATCGGAAGTATTCCCGGCGCTGTACTGGGGGGCTTTGTCCTCGGCTGGACAGAAAGCTTTGCAACGGGGTATGTCTCGAGCGACTATGAAGATGTCTTTGCGTTTGCACTGCTTGTACTGATCCTGATATTCAGGCCGGCAGGCCTGCTTGGCAAATCATCCTCCCAGAAGGTGTAAACAATCAAATGACATCAGGACATTATTTCAGATGGTAACTCTTTCAGAAATAAAAAAGTCATTGCTGGTCTCCCTCTGGTTCATGTTCCTGACCTTCCCCATTATGGTGATCCGCGTCAATCCCGTTGAGAAGCTGGTTGAATGGAGATGGGTGAACATGATTCTGGTCGGGGCAGGGAGTTTTATTCTTTCCTTTCTCTGGCGCTTTATGATCAAACGGAAAGAGGAAGGCCTCAATAAGAGCGGCACCGCCGGGCGTGATGCTGTTACGTTTATTCAAGGGCTCCGTGAGGACCCGCGGTTCTCCCTGTCCGGACTTGTCATACTCGCTGTTTTCAGTATTGTATTTCCCTTCATTTTCTCTTCCTATCAGGTCAGCATCATGACGACGGCCCTTATGTATGTTGTGCTCGGCCTCGGTCTTAATATCGTCGTGGGACTCGCGGGCCTGCTTGATCTGGGGTATGTCGCCTTTTACGCGGTGGGCGCCTATACGTACGGACTGCTCAACCACCACTTCGGTCTCGGGTTCTGGGCAGTCCTTCCTGCGGGTGCTTTCATGGGGGCCCTGTTCGGAATACTCCTTGGTTTTCCCGTTCTCCGTTTACGAGGAGACTATCTCGCAATTGTAACCCTCGGGTTCGGCGAAATTATCAGGCTTATTCTCGAAAACTGGAACGAATTTTCATTTGGTCCCAGCGGCATCTCAAATATCGCACGACCTTCTTTTTTAGGCATCGAGCTTTCTCTGCGGTCCGCTACAATATACATTTACTTTCTCATGATTGCCCTGGCATTGTTTACCGTCTTTGTTGTCAACAGGCTTCAATATTCCAGAATAGGCAGGGCCTGGGTCGCTTTAAGGGAGGACGAAATTGCCTGTCAGGCCATGGGAATAGATAAAACAGGGACAAAGCTCTCTGCATTCGCACTCGGTGCTACATGGGCAGGAATGATGGGCGTAGTGTTTGCAGCCAAGACCACTTTTATCAATCCTGCGAGTTTCACGTTCCTTGAATCAGCCATCATACTTTCTATTGTAGTTCTTGGTGGAATGGGCTCAATCTCCGGCGTCATCATGGGCGCCTTTATTCTCATCCTTCTTCCGGAATATTTAAGGGCCTTTTCCGATTTCAGGATGCTCCTGTTCGGGGCCCTTCTGGTGAGTATGATGGTCTTTCGTCCCCAGGGGATCATAAGCAATGTTCGCCGGTCCTACACATTTAAGGGTGTTAATGATTATGAGGAAAAGGCTCCATGAAACCCGTTCTGACCATTAAGAACCTGACCATGGATTTCGGAGGTCTTCGTGCAATAGACGACCTTGACCTTGACATTAATCAGGGGGAGATTTTAGCGCTCATCGGACCTAACGGTGCGGGAAAGACCACCTTATTTAATTGTGTAACCGGGATCTATGGTCCTTCCCGGGGCGATATGTTTATCACGCCTCCCGGTAAAAAAACCAGAAGGATAAACGGATTAAAACCGAATATGGTTACGAAAAAGGGCATTGCCAGGACGTTTCAGAATATACGCCTCTTTCCCAATATGACTGTTATTGAAAATGTCATGATAGGCCGACACTGCCGCACTCACGCCGGGATAACAGGGGCAATTTTCAGGGGCACGTCGACTGTCAGGGAGGAGAAAGAAGTGGTCCATGACAGCTATGCCATACTTGAAAAAGTAGGCCTTGCCTCCCACGTCAATGAAACTGCCAGAAACCTTCCCTATGGTGCCCAGCGGCGTCTTGAAATAGCAAGGGCCATGGCCACCGAACCGTTCCTTCTTCTTCTTGACGAACCGGCGGCCGGTATGAATGAGCGTGAAACCATGGTCCTTGATGAGCTTATTACAAAAATTCGCGTGCAGGAAATGATCACCATCCTGCTCATTGAACACGATATGAAACTCGTCATGAGCATATCGGACCGCGTTGTTGTCATGGATTACGGAAAGATGATTGCCGATGGCACACCGGCTGAAATAAAAAATAATCCGGTTGTGATAAAGGCGTACCTCGGAGAAGAGTTCATTGCTTAAACTGTCCGATATCTCAACATCCTATGGCAGCATTGAGGCACTCAAGGGTGTTACCCTTGAGGTTTTGGAGGGTGAAATTATCACCCTTATCGGTGCAAACGGTGCCGGTAAAACTACGACCCTCATGTCAGTTTCAGGCATCGTCCCTCCGGGAAAGGGGGAAATTATTTTCATGGGCAGGCCCATTCACCGGTTACGTCCTGAGAGGATCGTATCACTCGGTATATCCCAGGTACCCGAGGGACGCCACATCTTTGCACGACTGACCGTGCTGGAAAACCTTCACATGGGGGCCTTTTTACGCACTGACAAACAGGGGATAAAAAAAGATATGGACTACATATTCGATCTCTTCCCCATTCTCACCCGGCGGCGACATCAGGCAGGGGGAACATTGAGCGGCGGAGAACAGCAGATGCTTGCAATATCAAGGGCCCTTATGGCCAGACCCAGCCTGCTTCTGCTCGACGAACCATCACTGGGCCTTGCACCGAAAATTGTTAAACAGATATTCTCCATCATCAGAAAGATAAACGCGGAACAGAAGACGACGATATTTCTTGTAGAGCAAAATGCCAACCTGGCACTTCAGGTTGCGCACAGGGGGTACGTCATGGAAAACGGAAGGATCGTGCTTTCTGATTTCGCTGACAGGCTTATTTCAAATGAGGAAGTAAAAAAGGCCTATCTTGGATTGTAGCTGTCAGCTGTTACTTTTCACTCTCCTCCTGGTGCCGGATGGCCTCCTCATGAATGACCTGAAAGAGCTGAAATACGAATTCTCCTGACAGCCCGTTTTCTTCCCCTGCAGTACGTCTGCTGTTTATAATTTCCTCCCAGCGATGGGGCTGAAAAACCGAAATATTGTTCCTTCGCTTGAGGTCACCCATCTTTTCCGCAATTTCCATACGCTTGCCCAACAGCTGAATGAGATTTTCATCGAGATGGTCTACTTCGTGACGAAGCTCTTTAATCCTTATTTCATACTCCCTGCTGTCTCCTGTCTCACTTTTAACGGTAAGCCGCGTGATGAGAGAGCGAAACTCGTCAGGGGTAAGCTGCTGGCCTGAATCGCTGAGGGCTTCAGCCGGATTTCTGTGCACCTCGATCATTAATCCGTCATAGAGCAGGTCCAGGGCCTCCTGTGCAACTGAAAAAATCAATTCTGTTGTCCCGCAGATATGGCTTGGATCACACAGGAGGGGGATATCAGGGATCCGGCGTTTCAGTTCAATAGGTATTTTCCAGTTCGGGGCATTCCGGTACATAATTTTTTTAGAGGTGCTAAACCCGCGGTGGATAGCCCCGATCTTTCTCAGACCCGCGTTATAGAGCCTCTCTATTGCACCGATCCAGAGCTCTATGTCCGGACTGATCGGGTTTTTGATAAACACCGGTACATCAACGCCTTTCAGTACATCAGCCAATGCCTGCACGGCAAAAGGGTTGGATGTTGTCCGGGCACCTATCCAGAGAACATCCATCTTATATTTCATGCAGGCTTCAACATGAGCAGGATAGGCGACCTCTGTCCCCACAGGGATGTTGAATTTTTCCCGTGCATTGGCAAGCCATTCGAGTCCCTTTATTCCAATTCCTTCAAACCCGCCGGGGTGGGTCCGCGGTTTCCATATCCCCGCCCTCATAAAACTGACCTTGCTGCCTGCAAGCCCCCTGGCTGTATCGAGTAATTGATCTTCCGATTCAGCGCTGCATGGTCCGGCTGATATCAGCAAATCATCAACAGAAATTCCCCATTCATGCAAAGGCTGCAACATCATATTCACAGGCATTTACAAATATCCTCACTCAATTTTTTTTTCAAAATCGCATACGATTTTATTTATACATTCTGTAATGTATTTTCCGAGTGCCATGACTTCCTCACCGGTTATTTTTGTTATATCATCAGAGAGGCGCTCGATTTCCTCATCATCCATCTCCAGTGTCCTGTTTATCATAAATGAATCAACATCACTGTCCTCGGGCAGAAGTCCGCAAGCCCCCACTGCACCGAGAAACTCTCCTCCCACAAATACGGGCACAACCAATTTCAGCAGTCCGGCATCACATTCACTTACCACCCATTCCCGCCCCTGTTTTGCCATATTGGCAATGTTCATATGGGCAACAGCACAAATAAAGCTCTGCC